>NZ_JABMCA010000209.1:0-600 GCF_014706005.1 Actinomadura sp. RB99
GGCCCACTAGTGTTGGTACATTCGAATGCCCACGTTCAATTAAGTAACAAGGGCTTCTTACATATTTAAAGTTTGAGAATGGATGAAGGCAAAAAAGCGCCCCCGAGTCCCTAATCATTCGCTTTACCTCATAAAACTGAAGAACAACACTGCTATCCTGAGGGAAACTTCGGCGGTAACCAGCTACTAGATGGTTCGATAAGTCTTTCGCCCCCATGCGCAGATTTGACGATCGATTTGCACGTCAGAACCGCTGCGAGCCTCCACCAGAGTTTCCTCTGGCTTCACCCTATCCACGCATAGTTCACCATCTTTCGGGTCCGAACAGTGATGCTCCTACTCAAATCCATCCGAAGACATCAGGATCGGTCGATGATGCACCCGCGAGGGCTCTCACCTCCGTTCACTTTCATTACGCGTGAGGGTTTGACACCCAAACACTCGCACCACTGTTCGACTCCTTGGTCCGTGTTTCAAGACGGGTCGTTGACGACCATTATGCCAGCATCCTTGCCGAAGCGCGGTCCTCGGTCCCCGCAAGGGTATTATGCGAGGGGCTATAACACTCCCCGGAGGGAGCCACGTTCCCCAAGCCTTTAT
>NZ_JABMCA010000210.1:0-585 GCF_014706005.1 Actinomadura sp. RB99
CCAGTGCCGCCAACGTGTGAACCAGTTTGCTGACGACCTGGGAGACAACCCCTGCCATCCGGCAGACCAGGGCGATCATTTGTGCGTCCTGGCCGAACGAGGTCTGGAAGGCTCGCGCCGATTCTCCGTACCACCTGTCCCCCGAGTCCCCCGCCTCGACGAAGGGTCTTTGCATATTCAGTATCAGCTGTACAAGTGCCCGGAGTTCACCAAGCTCGTGAACGCCTGCTGGGAGGAGGCGCGTAAAGCACAGGACGAGGCCGCGGCCGAAATTGCGGTCGCACAGGTCTCGCTACACGAGGCCATAAACTACTTCCGCGGCAAGACCACTCTTTCGAAGACGATGAATCCCAACGGGCTGCTGGTCGGACCGAAGATGGACGGCTACGGGTCCCGCATGGACGCGCTGATGAAGCAGGCCGAGGAGCAGCAGCAGAAGCTCAAGGAGTCGGGTGCCAATCTGAAGAGCACTTTGGGCGACCTCAAGAAGCTCGGTGGAGACGCGCAACAGGTCGGGCAACTTGTGGAAAACATTCCGGCGTTGAATCGCTACGGCACCGCCATTTCGCAGGTTGGGTCCGTGAT
>NZ_JABMCA010000211.1:0-579 GCF_014706005.1 Actinomadura sp. RB99
GTGTCAGATGGGGTCCGGGGCAATTTCCAAGACCAACCATGCAACACCGTCAAGGGGTTTATGCGACTCACCCAAATAATCCCCACATGCAACCGCCGCCACCACCTCCACGGCAATCCATGTCGTATCAACCGATGGCGACTACTCCCAATCGGCCGAACAGTGAGTTCGACGAGTCACTCCGGTTGCCTCCGCTGCAAACACAGACGCGGGAATCCTCAGCAGTGAATACAGAGCCGAGCGCAAGACAGGCCGTGCCGCCTATGCAACTGCACCAGTCCCCCAACTCCGGGCCAAGCGGTCCCATCAGACAGCAGCCGCAGCCGCAACCACTGCCACCAGCATCGCCCATGCCGCAGAAATGGTCCTTTATGCTCAAACTTGAAGTCTTGCGCTCCATCAGTCCGCCCCTGCGACCGCCCGGGCCGGGCGGCCCACATTTCGAAATACGGGGCCCGATCATCGCAGTGGAGGGCGCGCCGACGCCGATCTTGAAGGAGGTAGCTGCGGTTATCGAGAAAGCGCTCTCGGTTTCGCCCGAGTTCGCCGTTCGGGTGTGGTCCGAGGATACGAGCACAG
>NZ_JABMCA010000212.1:0-578 GCF_014706005.1 Actinomadura sp. RB99
GCAGCCTTGACGACACTGTTGATCTTGTCGACGTGGGAGGCAGTTTGGGTGCTGACGACCTTGCCGCCTACCACGTTGGATTCTTTGAACTTACCTGGCCACCAGGCCTCTGCAGCATAGAGGGCAACTGGGAGGACGCAGGCCGAGGCTGCAAGGGCCATGGAGTTGGGAGGGGCACCTTTTCGCGTTTTGTTGAGGCTGCGAAGGTGATTAGCCACCCGGAGGGCTTTTGCGCACCAGGTGTTCACGTGGGCCTTGAAGGTGAGCTTGGGGTCGAAGAAAGCCCCCAGCCAGCGGACGGGGCCTCGGGAGGGCTCGACCACAAAGTTCCCTGCGCGGACTTGGTCGTCGCGTTGCTTTCCGGCCTTGTTGAAGTGGAGGAGCTCGCATTTCTCTGGCTCAAAGGTGACGGCCGTGGAGGCACCCCAGTCTAGGGCGTCTTGGACGTCAGCGGCAAGGAGGGCTGTGGTGATGGCGGTGTTGGGGCCAGTGCGGAGGATGAGCACGTCGTCCGCATAGCTGAAGCGGCACCAGAAGTCGCCGCGTTTGAACAGGGGCTCCATGTAGAGCATGAAGAG
>NZ_JABMCA010000213.1:0-577 GCF_014706005.1 Actinomadura sp. RB99
ACGTAGTTCGCGGTGATCGTCGCGGCGTATTCCTTCGCCTCGGCGATCTTGTCGAGGAGCTTCGTGCGCTCCTTGGCGAGGCCCTGGAGCCGGGTGTTGTTCTTCTTCAGCGCCGCGAGAAGCCGGTCGTCGAGGTTCGTCCGCTTGCCCTTGAACGCGTCCCGGATCTTCTCGGCGATCTGCTGCATCTTCGCGGCGACCTTGTCGGCGTCCGCGCTGGTCAGCCCGGCGTGAAGGCCCTGCATGATCTGCTGGCCGATCTTCTTCATCACGCGGGACGGGCTGTGGATGTCGAGGATCTTCTCGACGGGGTCTGGGATGATCTTCTTGATGAGGGCCATGAGCTGGCTCTTGACCCACCCGCCCATGGACTGGAGACCAGCCCACAGCCCGAGCATGACGTTCCGGCCAGCGTTGGTGAGCAGCCCGTTCACGTTCCCCAGGGCGCGGAGGAGCGCCCTGGGGACGCTGCGGGTCCAGGAGATGAGCGTCGCTCCGCCCCGTCGTGCGCCGGACACCATGTTCCGCCACGCGCGGGGGACGATCGCCTGCACGGCGTCCCAGCCGCGCGAGAACG
>NZ_JABMCA010000214.1:0-572 GCF_014706005.1 Actinomadura sp. RB99
TACGCCCCCGGAACGACCGGCGGAACGCCCGCCAAGACCTGGACGGAGACCACCGTGCAGAACCTGCCCCTGCTGAAGAAGGGCGCGACCGGCGAGCACGTGCAGACCCTGCGCGGCCTGCTCCTCGCCCGCTCCCACCCCGAAATCCGGACCGTGAACGGCTCGTTCGACGACAAGGTCGTCGCCGCCGTCAAGGCCGTCCAGCGCTGGGGCGGCGTCACCGCCGACGGCGAGGTCGGCCCCAAAACCTGGCCCATCCTCCTCCGCGTCCACCAGTAAGGAGCGCCCCCAATGCTCGACTCCACCATCCGGACCGTCGTCCCGATCATCGTCGGCGTCATCGTCGGGCAGGCCGCGCGAATCGGCCTGGACCTGCCCGCCGACGCCGTCACCGCGATCCTCACCCCGACCGTGTCCACGCTCTACTACATCGCCGCCCGCGCGATCGAGCAGCACGTCCCGGCCGCCGGCCGGTGGCTCCTGGCGCTCGGCCTCACGTCCGCACGGCCCGTCTACCGGCCGTAGACGAACAAGCGCGGCCCCGCTCTCCTTCACGGGAGAGCGGGGCCGCG
>NZ_JABMCA010000215.1:0-565 GCF_014706005.1 Actinomadura sp. RB99
GAGTCCCGCTCATCGCGTGGCTCGTCTACGCCAACGGCGACCTGGTCCCGACCACGGTCGGCGAGTTCGCCAACGGCAGCGACGCCACCGACGCGGCCAACTTCCTGCACATCACCGGCCCCTACCCCAGCTAGGAGACCTGACCATGCCCCACCTGATCATCGCCTACGCCCTGCTCGTCCTGGCGGGCGCCGGCGTCGGGCTCATCGTCGCCCGCCGCGCCACCAAGCAGGACCGCCAGCTCGGCGACTGGACCGTCCCGAGGATCGCGCACGACCCGTCCGCCTCCGTCGGCCCCAAGATCAAGAACGGATGGGTCCGGCGCGAAGCCGGATGGTCCGAGCCCTGGCACGCCCGCCAGTACGCCGCGCGGCTGCTGGCCGCCGCCGACGCCGCCGAACACCAGACCACCGCAACCGGCAAGGAGACCAACCGTGGCTGAACCCCTGGCCCCCGAGCGCGAGGCCGAGATCCGCGCCGCGCTCGACGCCGTGCCCGCCCCGCCGTGGCGCTGGATCGGCCGCCGGGACGCCGGCGGCCCGATGCTCGTCACCAACCACTCCGG
>NZ_JABMCA010000216.1:0-561 GCF_014706005.1 Actinomadura sp. RB99
GCCAAAGTAGGCGATAAGGTAAGGGTTCTTAAAGAAACCAGTGGTAGTTATGGGAAGCAGTATTATGATCGTAAAAGCAAAAATGGCTTTCATACTATTACAAAAATAGAATGCTATGGGCATGTGACATTTGACAACGGAGAGGCTGAAATGTTCAGACCGACAGTTGAAGTAATTAACGAATAACATGAATGTAATGAACGGAGAACATATAATACCGCCAATTACTGACCCATTGGGGCAGAGTTGGCAACAACCTAACAGAAGGTTTATCGAATTAGATGATACCCATGCTCTTATGAGTGAGCAGACTTTTAAAGGTCTGAAAGAGTATTCCACTACAATACCCTCCGGAATATATGACGGTAAAATGTGGAAAGGGTTTGCGAATGGTGAATGGTATCTTGTATGGTTTGCTCCTGATGAGAACCCAGACAAAGCCCGTATAGAGAAAAGAAAAATATTAATAGCGTAAAACAATTAAAAAATGAAGATAAGAATATGCGTTATACACCCGTTCTCCATCCAATTTAAATTGTAGTTGATAAAAGACTTCGTTTG
>NZ_JABMCA010000217.1:0-559 GCF_014706005.1 Actinomadura sp. RB99
TACAAAGGAACGAAGGAGAAGATGAGCTGACTGAGTGTAATATTCGAGATACCCACTAGAGAGAAGAAACAGGGAGCATACATCTTAGGCTGGGATAATAAGAAAGCAAATAGCTTCGTAGTCTACTATTTGAACGCAATGGGTCACGAAAGAGACCGTGGAAATTACAAGGAGTACTGAAGATTAGGAATAAAACTCCTAAGTAATGACGCATTCAAAGCAATGGCGATCAACTTCGTGCTAAAGAATTGACACTGTATCTACTCGGGCCCTCAAATGAACAAAATAGTCGAAGAACTAAACCAACTGATCGAGGAAAGAAGGAAAACCATAGACTTCAGGAGGGTATACATTCCCAAGGACCCTCGGGATCCAAAAGGAAAGCAAAGACCATTAGGAGTACCAACTCTATCCTGAAGAATATACCTTCATATGTGGAACGTACTGATAGTATGATTCCGGTCAGGAAGAATAGAGAAGCAGCATGCCTACCAACCAAAAAAAGGAGTGCTAACAGCATGACAGGAGATCTGAGAAAAACTAGAAAACTCCTCAAACG
>NZ_JABMCA010000218.1:0-553 GCF_014706005.1 Actinomadura sp. RB99
TGCTGCGGGCGCTGCGGCCGGGCTCGCCGCTGCTGCCCGTCGCCGCCCGCGTCGCCACGGGCGCCGCGCTCGCCGGCTGGGCGTCGATGGCGCTCGGCGTCGGGCGCCCCTACTGGGCGGTGGTGACCGCCGCCGCCGTCTTCCAGGCCAACATCACCCTCAGCTGGCGGCGCGGGCTGCAGCGCGCCGTGGGCAACCTGGCCGGTCTCGCCCTGTTCACCGTCCTGCTCCCGACGACCCGCGCCGGCGGCCTCGCGCTGGTCGCCGCCGTGATGGCGCTGCAGTTCTGCACCGAGGCGACCATGGCCCGCAACTACTGGCTGGGCAGCGTGTTCGTGACGCCGATGGCGCTGCTGATGGTCGAGCTCGCCGCGCTCCAGCCCGCCGGGAGGCTGGCGGCCGAGCGCTGGCTGGACACCTGCGTCGGCGTCGCGGCCGGCCTGCTGAGCTGCGCGCTCGTCACCAACCGCCGCGCCACCGGCCGGATCGGCGCCGCGCTCGCCCGGCTCGACGCCGCCACCGCCGCCGCCCGCGCGCTCGGCGACGGCGCCCC
>NZ_JABMCA010000022.1:0-128847 GCF_014706005.1 Actinomadura sp. RB99
GGTGCCCTCCGCGGGCGCGGCGCCGGCGCCGGCGCGGGTCAGCGGCGGGCGGCGTCGCGCTCGTCGGCGAGGCGGCGCGTCTCGTCCGAGACCGGCGCGCCGAGGATCGCGGCGACGACGTCGATCAGGTAGCTGGTGAACAGCCGGTCGTCGGTGCGCGGCCCCGAGCGCGCGCGCCGGGCCAGCTCGGTCGCGGCGTAGAGGATCGCGGTGAACCGGCGGTGCAGCCGCGCCGCATCCTCCTCCAGGACGGGTTCCACGAGGTCGCGCCACCGGCACAGGCTGTCGGGCTTCGGCCGGTGCGCCGCTCCCCCGACTCCGGCCTCGCCCGCCTCCGCCTGGTCGTCGAGGAGCACGGACGGGAGCAGCGGGCGCGGCCGGTTCACCACGTCCGCCCAGATCTGCAGGAACGCGCGGCCCGACGCGTCACCGAGGCAGGCCGCCATGGGGCGGACGAGCGCGGCGGCGAGCGCGCGCCCGCCCGGCACGCCGTCGGCCTCGTAGGCGTCGAGCAGGGCGTGCCGGCGCGCCTCGATCTCCGGGGCGTGCCGGGCGAGGATCGCGCGCACGATCCCCGCCCGGTCGCCGAAGTGGTACTGCACGGCCGTGGCGTTGCGGGCGCCGGCGGCCTGCACGATCTCGCGCAGGCTGACGGCGTCGATCCCGCGCTCGGCGTAGAGCCGCTCGGCCGCGTCCAGCAACCGCTCCCGCGTCTCGTTCATTCGTTACCTATAGCGTGTTCCAGGGCGTCGGCGAAGCGGGCGCGGGCCGCCTCGCGGCGGGTCGGCAGGTGCCCGGACGGCCACAGGCCCTCGACGGGCTCGGCGTCGCGCAGCAGCTGCCGCGCCACGGTGATCTTGTGGACCTCGGTGGGGCCGTCGGCGATGGCCATCGCCTGCGCGCCCATCATCATGGCGGCGAACGGCATCTCGTTCGACACGCCGAGGGCGCCGTGCAGGTGCATCGCGCGCTGCACGACGTCGTGGTACACCTTCGGCATCGCGGCCTTGACCGCGGCGATGTCCTTGCGGACCTTCTTGTAGTCCTTGTGCTTGTCGATGAGCCAGGCGGTGCGCAGCACGAGCAGCCGGAACTGCTCGATCTCGATCCAGCTGTCGGCGATCTTCTCCTGGGTCATCTGCATCTTGGCGAGCGGCCCGAACCGGGTCCGCCGGGACACGGCGCGCTCGCACATCATGTCGAACGCCTTGCGGACCTGCGCGATCGTGCGCATGGCGTGGTGGATGCGGCCGCCGCCGAGGCGCGTCTGGGCGATGACGAACGCGCCGCCCTCGTCGCCGAGCAGGTTCTCGGCGGGGACGCGGACGTTCTCGTAGCGCAGGTAGCCGTGCGAGCCCTCGCGCTCACCGCCGACGCCGACGTTGCGGACGGTGGTCAGCCCCGGCGTGTCGGCGGGGACGATGAACATCGACATGCCCTCGTAGGCGGACACGTCGGGGTTCGACACGGCCATCACGATCAGGAACTCGGCGTGCCGCGCGTTGGAGGAGAACCACTTCTCGCCGTTGATGACCCAGCCGTCGCCGTCGCGGACGGCGCGGGTGGTGAACAGGGTCGGGTCGGCGCCGCCGTGCGGCTCGGTCATCGAGTAGGACGAGGAGATCTCGCCGTCCAGCAGCGGGCGCAGGTAGCGCTCCTTCTGCTCGGGCGTGCCGAAATGGGCGATGATCTCGGCGTTGCCGGAGTCGGGGGCCTGGCAGCCGAACACCGACGGCGCCCACCGGGACCGCCCGAGGATCTCGTTCAGCAGCGCGAGCTTCACCTGCCCGTAGCCCTGGCCGCCGAGTTCGGGGCCGAGGTGGCACGCCCACAGGCCCTTCTCGCGGACCTGGTCCTGGAGGGGCCGCACCATCGTCTTGTAGCGGGGGTCGGACTTGTCGTACGGGTCGCCCAGCACCAGGTCGAGGGGTTCGACCTCGTCGCGGACGAAGGCGTCCGCCCAGTCGAGAAGTTCCTGGTAGGCGGGGTCGGTCTCGAAGTCCCAGGCCATGGCGAGCCTCCTGCGGTCGGTGCGCTCCGTCCCGTGAATAATCGAGCCATCTCAATGAATAATGCAAGTGCATGACTGTTACTCTCCGGCAGACCGCCGTACCCGAAAGGAACCGCCGTGCAGCCTGAGCAGATCGACCCCGCGCTGGTGGACTTCGCCGTCCTGGCGGCGTGGATGGACGGGCAGGGCCTGCCGGGCGGCGCGTTCGAGGGGGTCGAGCCGCTGACGGGCGGGACGCAGAACACGCTGGTCCGCTTCCGCCGCGGCGGCCGGGACTACGTGCTGCGGCGCGGGCCCGCGCACCTGCGCGCCCGCACCAACGACGTGCTGCGCCGCGAGGCGCGCGTGCTCGCCGCGCTGGACGGCACCGACGTGCCCGCGCCCCGCGTGATCGCCGCCTGCCCGGACGAGTCGGTCATGAACGGCGCCGTCTTCTACCTGATGACGCCGGTCGAGGGCTTCAACGCCTCGGTGTCCCTGCCGGAGTTGCACGCCGGGGACGCGTCCGTCCGGCACGCGATGGGCCTGAACGCGGCGCGCGCCCTGTCCGCGCTGGGCGCGGTCGACCACGAGGCCGTCGGGCTGTCGGACTTCGGCAAGCCGGAGGGCTTCCTGGAGCGGCAGGTGAGCCGCTGGCTCTCCGAACTCGACTCCTACAGCACGCTGGACGGCTACCCCGGGCCGGAGATCCCGGGTCTGGACGACGTGGCGCGCTGGCTGGAGGAGCACCGCCCCGCGACATGGCGGCCCGGCGTCCTGCACGGCGACTACCACCTGGCCAACCTGATGTACTCCTTCGACGGCCCCGAGGTGGCGGCGATCGTCGACTGGGAGATGTGCACGATCGGCGACCCGCTGCTCGACCTCGGCTGGCTGCTGGCCACCTGGCCGCAGCACGGCGACGAGAGCGCGCAGCTGGCCGGGCCGCTGGGCGCGGCCGGGGGCCTGCCGACGACGGACGAGCTGGTCGCCGCCTACGCCGAGCGCGCGGACGCCGTCGCCGGCCGCGACCTGTCGTCCATCACGTGGTACGCGGTGCTCGCCTGCTTCAAGCTCGGGATCGTCCTGGAGGGCACGCACGCGCGGGCGTTCGCCGGGAAGGCGCCGAAGGAGACCGGCGACCTGCTGCACGCCATCACGCTCGGGCTGTTCCGCCGCGCGCAGGCGTTCATCGCCTCCTGACCCGCGCCCCGCGCCCCGGGCGCCCTCGCCGGACGCCCGCTCCCAAGTACTACCCGTCGTAGAACTACCTCTTGTAGAACTACGACGCGTCGTACTACGTTCGGTCGTACAGGTCACCGGCGACCGACCCCCCTGGGAGTGGCGCATGTCCCTGACCGAACGGCGCGCTTCGACGGCCGAACAAGCCCTGAACGCCCTGGACGACCGGCTCGGCACCACCGGTTTCGCCCGCCGCGCCGCCCGCAAGGCGTTCCCCGACCACTGGTCCTTCCTCATCGGCGAGATCGCCCTCTACTCCTTCCTCGTCCTGCTCGCCTCCGGCGTCTTCCTGACCTTCTTCTTCAAGCCGAGCATGTCCGAGGTCGTCTACCACGGCTCCTACGCACCGCTCCGCGGCGTCGAGATGAGCGAGGCGTACGCCTCGACGCTGCGCCTGAGCATGGACGTGCGCGGCGGCCTGCTCGTGCGGCAGGTGCACCACTGGTCCGCGCTGATCTTCCTTTCGGCGATCCTGGCGCACATGCTCCGGGTGTTCTTCACCGGCGCGTTCCGCAAGCCGCGCGAGCTGAACTGGCTGCTCGGCATCGTGCTGTTCACGCTGGCGATGGCCAACGGGTTCACCGGCTACTCGCTGCCGGACGACCTGCTGTCCGGCACCGGGCTGCGGCTGGTGCTCGGCGCCGCGCAGGCGATCCCGCTCGTCGGCAGCTACCTCGCGTTCTTCCTGCTCGGCGGGCAGTTCCCCGGCACCGACCTCATCCCGCGGCTCTACGTCGTGCACGTGCTGCTGGTGCCGGGCCTGATGGCGGCGCTGGTGCCGCTGCACGCGATCGTGCTGCCGTGGGTGCAGAAGCACACCGACTTCCGGCGCGGCCGCAGCACCGAGCGGACCGTCGAGGGCAAGCCGTTCTACCCGGTCTTCATGGCCAAGACCACGGCGTTCGTCCTGTTCACCGCGGGCGTGACCGTGCTGCTGGCGGCCTTCTTGCAGATCAACCCGGTCTGGCAGTACGGCCCCTACTCCCCCAGCGCGATCAGCGCCGGGTCGCAGCCCGACTGGTACCTGGCGTTCGGGGACGGGGCGCTGCGGCTGATGCCGGGCTGGGACGTCACCGTCGCCGGGCACACCCTCTCCTTCGGCATCCTCGTCCCGCTGCTGGTCATCACCGTGTTCTTCACGGTGCTCGCGCTCTACCCGTTCATCGAGCGGCGCGCGACGGGCGACACGGCGTTCCACCATGTGCTCGACCGCCCGCGCGACGCCGCGACGCGGACGGGCCTGGGCGCCGCCGGGATCGTCTTCTACGGCGTGCTGTGGGCGGCGGCCGGCAACGACGTCATCGCCGACCGGTTCGACGTGTCGCTGTTCGCGACCACCTGGTTCTTCCGCGTCGCGCTCCTCGCCGGGCCGCCGCTGGCGTTCGCGGTGACGCGGCGGCTGTGCCTCGGCCTCCAGCGCCGGGACCTGCTGCTTCTGGAGCACGGCGTCGAGACCGGGATCATCGTCCGCTCCCCCTCCGGCGGGTTCGGCGAGCGGACCCGGCCCCTCCCGGCGGAGGCCGCGGAGCGGCTCCGGGCGAGGACCGCGGTCCCGAGGCCGTCCGGCGGGCCGCTGGCACGGCTGTTCGCCGGCGGGGAGCTGGAGCGTTCCGAGGAGAAGGAGCACCGCCCGGTGCCGCGCTGATGCGATGATCACGGGTGGGAGGTGCCGCGATGGAGATCCGCAGCGGCGGACCGGACGACGTACCCGTGATCATGGCGATGCTGGACGGCGCCGTCGCCTGGCTGGCGAGCAACGGGCGGACCGGCCAGTGGGGCGCCGAGCCCTGGTCGCGCGACCCGCGCCGGGTCGAGCGGATCACCGGCATCGCCCGCGACGACGAGATCCTGGTGGCGGAGGCGGACGGCCGTCCCGCCGGGGTCATGGCCGTCGCGCCGGGCCCGCCGTCCTACGTCGGCGCGGCCGACGAGCCCGAGCTGTACATCACGCTGCTGGTGACCGACCGGGCGTTCGCCGGCCGCGGCGTCGGCGCCGCCCTGATCGGCGAGGCGAGACGGCTGGCGCGGGCCCGGGGCGCCGGGCTGCTGCGCGTCGACTGCTATGGCGGCGGGGACGGGCGGCTCGTCGAGTACTACCGGCGCCAGGGGTTCGCGACGGTCGCCGAGTTCAAGGTGGGCGACTGGCCGGGGCAGGTGCTGTCGCAGCGCGTCGACGCCGCGGGCTGAGCCCCGCCCGCCTTGCGGATCGCGGCGGGCGGGGCGCAGTCTGGAAGGGACCGGCGGGATCGGGGCAGTCGGTGACGCCCTTACGCCGCACGGACGGCGACCGAGCCGCTCGCCCCGTCCCGCCGGTCTGCGCCGCCCTCCGGCACCGCCGGTCCTCGGGCGGGCCGCACCTGGAGCGGGCCGGTCCTCAGGCGGACTGGCCGGTGAGCTCGCCCGCCGGGTCCTCCGGCGCGGCCAGCCTGTCGCCCGCGTCGGCGGTGTAGTCGTCGGGACTCGTCTCGTCCGGCCCCGCCGGCACCTTGAACGCCCGGACGAGCGCCGTGACCGCGACCGCGACGACCATGTTCAGCACGAACGCGGTCAGCGCGATGTAGCCGGTGTGGCCGATGAACGGGATGTCGGCGAGCGGCGAACCGAAGTGGCTCTGCGTCGGCGACGCCTGGTCGTAGGCGGTGTAGGTGCCGTACGCCATGCCCGCGGCCCAGCCGGCGAGCAGGCCCCACCGGTCCAGCCACCGCGTGTACAGGCCGATGCCGATGCTGGGGAACGTCTGCACGACCCAGATGCCGCCGAGCAGCTGCAGGTTGATCGCCAGCGACTTGTCGAAGCCGAGCACGAACACCAGCGCGCCCAGCTTCACCAGCAGCGACACCAGCTGCGACACCCGGGTCTCCTCCTCGGGCGAGGCGTCCGGCCGGATGAAGGAGGTGTAGACGTTGCGGGTGAACAGGTTGGACGCGGCGATCGACATGATCGCGGCGGGCACCAGCGCGCCGACCCCGATCGCGGCGAACGCGACGCCGGCGAACCAGTCGGGGAAGACCTGGTCGAACAGCTCCGGGACCGCCAGCTGCGGGTTGCCGGCGTGCTTCACGGCGGCGACCACGCCGGGGTGGGCGAGCGCCATGTAGCCGAGCAGCGCGAGCAGCCCGAGCAGCAGCGAGTACGCGGGCAGCAGCGCCGCGTTCCGGCGGATCACGTCGCGGCGCCCGGCGGCGAGCGCGCCGGTCACGCTGTGCGGGTAGATGAACAGCGCGAGCGACGAGCCGAGCGCCAGCGTTCCGTACGCCCAGTGCGTCATGTCATTGGTGAACAGCGAGCCGGCGGGCTTGCCCGTCGCCGGGTTCGGCTTGGCGAGCGCGGCGGCGGACTTGTCGAAGATGCCGTCCCAGCCGCCGAGCTTGGTCGGGATGTAGACGATCGCGACGATGATGACGAGGTAGATCAGCGCGTCCTTGACGAACGAGATCAGCGCCGGCGCCCGCAGCCCCGAGGTGTAGGTGTAGGCGGCCAGCAGCGCGAACGCGATGAACAGCGGCAGGTCCTTCGCCCAGCCGGACCCGGACACGCCCATCACCGTCAGGACGGCCTGGATGCCGACGAGCTGGAGCGCGATGTACGGCATCATCGCCAGGATGCCGGTGAGCGCGATGGCGAGCCCCAGCGACCGGGAGCCGTACCGGCCGCGGACGAAGTCGGCCGCGGTCACGTAGCCGTGCCGCTGCGCGACCGACCACAGCCGCGGGCCGATCAGGAACACGATCGGGTACGCGATCGCGCCGTAGGGCACCGACCAGAAGCCCATCGCGCCGCCCGCGAACACCGCCGACGGCACGGCGATGAACGTGTAGGCGCTGTAGAGGTCGCCGCCGAGCAGGAACCAGGTGACGAACGTGCCGAAGCTGCGGCCGCCGAGGCCCCACTCGTCCAGGTGCATGATGGTCTGGCCGCGCCGCCAGCGCGCGGCCGCGAAGCCGACCACCGTCACCACCGCGAAGAAGACGATGAAGATGGTCAGCTCGACGCCGTTGACGTCCTTCACTTCGCCTCACCCCGCTTGCGGGTGAGCAGGTGCGCGCTTCCGATGCAGGCGGCCGTGAGCACCACCCACAGCAGCTGCCACCAGTAGAAGAACGGGAAGCCGGCCACGTGCGGGCCGTCCTTGGCGTAGGTCGGCACGGCGAGGTAGACGGCGAAGGGGACGACCAGCAGGACGCCCGCCACCGCCTTCCGTGCGAGGGACGGGCTGGGAGGGGGCGGAGAGGCGGGGGACGTATCACTCACGGATGACCTCCATGGGCCGGGGGAACGAGCGGCCGGGGCGATTCTCGCCCCCGCAATATTGCGATCTTCGAACCGCCGGCACCAGTCCCGGGGCCATTTGTTGACCAAGTCGAGCCCTGTGTCGTTTTCCCGCCAGCGGAACGGTCCACGCGCACGGCATCCTCGGCTCATGGACGAAGCCCGCAAGGACCGGACCAGCACCGGCCCGACCCGCCGCCCGTTCCGCTTCGGCGTGGTCGGCGAGTCGGTCCGCTCCGGCGCGGACCTGCTCGCGACGGCGCGGCGCGCGGAGGACCTCGGGTACTCCACCCTGATCCTGCGCGACCACTTCGTGGCCGAGCCGTTCGGCGACCAGCTCGCCCCGATGGTCGCGCTGGCGTCGGCCGCCGCCGCGACGAGCACGCTGCGGGTCGGCACGATGGTGCTCTGCAACGACTACCGGCACCCGGTGATGCTCGCGAAGGAGGCGGCGACGCTCGACCACCTGTCGGGGGGCCGCTTCGAGCTGGGCCTCGGCGCGGGCTGGCTCCGCGAGGAGTACGAGGCCGCCGGAATGCCGTTCGACGCCGCAGGCGTGCGGGTCGGCCGCATGGAGGAGTCGCTGCGGATCCTGCGGGGCCTGCTGTCGGGCGAGAAGACGAGCTTCACCGGCGAGCACTACCGGATCGACGGCCTGACGGTGTTCCCGCGCCCGGAGCGCCGCCCGCCGCTCGTGGTCGGCGCGGGCAGCCGGCGGATGCTCGGCATCGCGGGGCGGCTCGCCGACACCGTCGGGATCCTGCCCCGCGCCCTCCCGGACGGGACGATCTCCGAGGAGATCGGCGAACGGCTCCCGGAGACCATCGAGCGCAAGGTCGGCTGGGTCCGGGAGGCCGCCGCCGGGCGCGACGTCGAGCTGAGCATGATGGTCACGCCCACCTTCGGCCCCGATCCGCGCCGCGCCGCCGCGAAGGTCGCGGTCACCCGCGGCTGGGGCACCGCGTCCACCGACCTGGTGCTGGAGATGCCGTCGCAGTTCGTCGGGCCGCCCGAGCACATCGCCGAGCAGATGCTCGCCCGCCGCGACCGC
Organism: Actinomadura sp. RB99; assembly: GCF_014706005.1. Taxonomy (NCBI): domain Bacteria; kingdom Bacillati; phylum Actinomycetota; class Actinomycetes; order Streptosporangiales; family Thermomonosporaceae; genus Actinomadura; species Actinomadura sp. RB99. Next base: position 8,553 of record NZ_JABMCA010000022.1, read on the forward strand.
TACGGCTTCACCTACTACCAGGTGTCCGACGAGGCGATGGACGCCTTCGCGCCCGTCATCGCGCACCTGTCCTGACGCACCCCCATGCGGGTGAACCTGGACGGCCCGCTCCTGGCCTCGCGCGCCCGCGCTCCCCCACCTGCGGGCGGGGGCGACCGTCGCGCGGACGGCGGGCGCGGACGGCGGCTTCGGCCGCGTCCGTGAGCTGCAGGTGGTCCGGCGATCGAGGAGCCGCGCGTCCTGCTGTCGACGCTGCTATACGTGGTCGACGAGGGCAGCGGGTTCAACACCGGGCAGAGCATCAACGTCGACGGCGGCTACGCGAAGCACCGACCGCCGGGGAGGCAGGACATGAGGCCGATCGAGGCGCTGCTGGAGATCGCCCGCGACGAGGGCGTCACGCGGATCTTCGGCAATCCCGGCACGACCGAGCTGCTGCTGATGGACGCGCTCGCGGCGGCGCCGGACCTGCGGTACGTGCTGGGGCTGCAGGAGGCGTCGGTGGTGGCGATGGCCGACGGGTACGCGCGGGCGGCGCGCCGTACCTCGATGGTCAGCCTGCACGTCGCGGCGGGCGTCGCGAACGGGCTGATCGGGATGCTGAACGCGCTGCGGTCGCGGACGCCGATGGTGGTCGTCGCGGGGCAGCAGGACCGGCGGCACCTCGTCCAGGACCCGATGCTGTCGGGCGACCTGGTGGGGCTGGCGTCGGCGGCGACCAAGAGCGCGGTCGAGGTGCAGCACGCCCGGGACCTGCCGGTACTGCTGCGGCGGGCGTTCGCGCTGGCGGCGCGTCCGCCGGCGGGACCGGTTCTGCTGTCGGTCCCGATGGACCTGCTGGAGGAGGACGGCGACGTCGCGGTCCCGGCGCGCTCCCCGGTGACCGGCCCGGGACCGGCGGACGTCGCGGACGCGGCGGCGCTTCTCGCGGCGGCCGAGCGTCCGGTCGTGATCGCCGGCGACGGGGTGGGGCGCGCGGGCGCCGTCGCGGACCTGGTCGCGGTCGCCGAACGGATCGGCGCGGTCGTGCACCACCAGCCGATGAACGACGGCGTCGACTTCCCCACCGGCCACCCGCTGTACGCGGGGATGCTGCCGCCGCGCAACGCGGTGATCCGGGAGACGCTCGCCGCGCACGACGCGGCACTGATCGCCGGGTGCCACGCGTTCATGCCGCACCACTACACGCCGGGGCCGGCGGTCCCGGACGGGCTGGCGATCGTGCAGATCGACGAGGACCCGGCGGAGATCGGCCGCAACTTCGCGGTCCGGCACGGCCTGACCGGCGACCTTCCGGGGACGCTGGCCGCGCTCGCCGCCGCGCTGGACGGGCGGGTGCCGGCCGCGAAGGAGCGGACCGAGCGGCTCGGCGCGGCGCACGCCCGTGCCCGCGCGGAGACGGAGGAGCGGGCGCGCGCCGCCTACGGTCCGGCGCCGATGGACCCGGGCGCCGCCGCGCACGCGGTCGCGGCCGGGCTGCCCGACGGCGCGATCGTGGTCGAGGAGGCGATCACGACCGGGCTGAGGCTGCGCGCGGTGCTGCGGCAGGACCGGCCCGGCTCGTACGTGCACACGGTCGGCGGCGGGCTCGGCTGGGGCATCGGCGCCGCGGTCGGCACCCGGATGGCCCGCGGCGACCGCCCGGTGGTCGCGGTCCTCGGCGACGGCTGCGCGATGTTCGGCGTGCAGGGGCTGTGGAGCGCTGCCCGCTACCGGGTTCCGGTCGCGTTCGTCGTGATGAACAACGGCGAGTACCGCACGCTCAAGGAGACCCTCGACGAGGGCGGCGGCGCGTCCGCCGAGCAGGGCCGCTACATCGGAATGGACCTCGCCCCTCCGGCGCTGGACTGGCAGGCCGCAGGGCGGTTGTTCGGCATCGCCGCGGTGCGCGCCGGGTCGGCGGCGGAGCTGGCCGAGGCGGTCGCGTCGGTGCGGGACCTGGACGCACCGCTGCTGATCGAGGCCCCGATCACCGGGCACACCCCGTCGTCCGACACGGGGCCCCGGTGAGCGGCGAGCCGCGGCCCCTTGCCGGGGGCGCGGCGATCACGGTGACGATCGGCGCATGGACCTCCGCGCCGGAAGCGGGCCACCGATCGCCCGGTACGCCGAGGTCGGTGCCGGCGCGCGGGCTCAGCCTGCTGAACCAGGAGTAGTCGGAGGCGGGGGTGTCCGCCGTCGCCGCGCCCGTCCTCGACCGCCGCGCTGTCGCTGTCGCGGGAGCTCGCCCGCGACGGCGCGAGCCCGCTGCCGCCGCGGTTAAGAAGCTCCTGAGCGGCGTCTAAGCGTCCTCTCACCCTCCGCTCATCATCGGTGGCCCACAGTGGTGCCCGGACCGACCGAGGGAGCGCGGATGACGGAGGCGGGCGCGGGCGCGCCGCGGATACTGGTGGCCGACGACGACCCGGCGGTGCGGTCGGCGCTGGAGCGCGTGCTGCGCTTCAACGGCTACGAGGTGGAGCTCGCGGCGGACGGGCTGGAGACACTGGAGGCGATCGACCGGGCCGCCCCGGACGCGGTCGTGCTGGACTGGATGATGCCGAACCTGGACGGGATCGGCACGTGCCGGATGCTGCGCGGCCGCGGCGACGACCTGCCGGTGCTGCTGCTGACCGCGCGGGACGAGCTGGACGACCGCGTCGCCGGGCTCGACGCGGGCGCCGACGACTACATCGCCAAGCCGTTCGAGCTGGAGGAGCTGACGGCGCGGCTGCGCGCGCTGCTGCGCCGCTCCCGCGGGTTCGGGACGGAGCCCGGCGGCGACGAGGTGCTGCGGTTCGCGGACCTGGTGATGAACGTCGACACGCGGGAGGTGCGGCGCGGCGGGCGGCCGCTGCACCTGACCCGCACCGAGTTCGACCTGCTGGAGCTGCTGATGCGGCGGCCGCGGCGGGTGCTGGAGCGGGCCCGGATCCACGAGGAGGTGTGGGGGTTCGACTTCGGCCGCTCGTCGAACTCGCTGCACGTCTACATCGGCTACCTGCGCCGCAAGACCGAGGAGCACGGCGGGCCGCGGCTGATCCACACGGTGCGGGGCGTCGGCTACGCGCTGCGGGAGGGTCCGGTATGAGGGTCCGGTGGCGGTCGCGGTGGCAGGGGCCGTCGCTGCGGGCGCGGGTGGCGCTGCTGGCCGCCGGGACGGTCATCGCCGCGATCGTGGCGACGTCGGTGGTGTCGTTCACGATGTTCACCGGGCGGCTGCGCAAGGAGATCGACCAGAACCTCATCGGGCAGGCGCGGACGCTCGCCGACAACGTCAACGGCCGGCCCGGCGACCGGCACGACGGCGACCTGCTGGCGGCGCTGGACATGAGCGTCGCGACGGTCCGGGACGGCCGGGCGGTCTCGCCGCCGGGCACCCGGACGCCGCCGCCGGTCGACCAAGGCGCGGTGCGGAGGGTCTCCACGGCGGGCGGGCCGCCGTTCGTGCTGGCGGACGGCGAGTCGGGCGGCGTGCACATGCGGGTCATCACCGTCCGGGCGCAGGACGGGACCGTGATCGTGCTGGGCCGCTCGCTGACGATGGTCGACGAGACCGTCACCGGCTTCCAGTACATGACGATCATGGTCGGCGCGGGCGCGGCGGTGCTGGCGGCCGGCGCGGGCATCGCGGTCGCGGGCGCCGGGCTGCAGCCGGTGCGGCGGCTCACCCGCGCGGTCGCCGCGATCGCCCGCACCCAGGACCTGAACACCGAGCCGATCCGGGTGTCGGGCGACGACGAGATCAGCCGGCTGGCGGGGAGCTTCAACGCGATGCTCGCCGCGCTGAACCGGTCCCGGGAGCGGCAGCGGCGGCTCGTCGCCGACGCCGGGCACGAGCTGCGCACCCCGCTGACCAGCCTGCGCACCAACATCGACCTGCTGATCCAGTCGCGCGCCCATCCCGAGCGGACGCTCCCCCACGGCAGCATGGACGCGCTCCTCGGGGACGTGAAGGCGCAGCTGCGGGAGCTGACGAACCTCGTCGGGGACCTGGTCGAGCTGGCCCGCGACGACGAGCAGGCCGCGGTGCGCACCGAGGTCCGGCTGGACCGGGTCGTCCCGCTCGCGGTCGAGCGGGTCCGGCTGCGGGCGCCGGCGGCGACGTTCGAGACGCGGCTGGAGCCGTGGCTGGTGCGCGGCTCGGAGCCGGCGCTCGTCCGCGCGGTGACGAACCTGCTGGACAACGCGGTGAAGTTCAGCCCGCCGGACGGCACCGTCCGGATCGCCCTGCGGGACGGGGAGCTGCTGGTCGCCGACGACGGGCCGGGGATCCCCGAGGCGACGCTCCCCTACGTCTTCGAGCGCTTCTACCGGGCGCCCGAGGCCCGCGCGCTGCCGGGCTCCGGGCTCGGGCTGGCGATCGTCCGGCACACCGCCGAGCAGCACGGCGGCGGCGTGTCGGCGTCCAACCGGCCCGAGGGCGGCGCGCTCATGCGCCTGCGCCTTCCTGGAACGCCGCAAGCGTCCGCGAACCCGCCGGGCCGATCGGCACGATCCGGTCCGCCTTCGGCGCCAGACGCAGGTCGTGGGTGATGAGGACGGTGGTCCGGCCGGCCATCAGCCGGCGCAGCGGGCCGAGGACGTTGCGGGCCGTCCGCGCGTCCAGGCCGGTGGTGGGCTCGTCGAGCACCAGGACCGGTGCGTCCCGCACCATCGCTCGGGCGATCCCGATCCGCTGCCGCTGGCCGCCCGACAGCAGCCGCCCCCGCTGCCCGATCTCGGTGTCGTAGCCGTCCGGCAGCGCGGTGACGAAGTCGTGGGCGTCGGCGGCGACCGCCGCGGCGACGATCTCCGCCTCCGTCGCGCCGGGCCGTCCGTAGGCGATGTTGTCGCGGACGGTGCCGGAGAACATCAGCGTCTCCTGCTGAAGCACGGTGACGGTGCCGCGGAGCGCGGCCAGCGAAAGCTCCGGCAGCGGGACGCCGTCCAGCCGGATCCCGCCGGAGTCGGGGTCGTAGAAGCGCAGCAGCAGCTTGGTGACCGTCGACTTCCCGGCGCCGCTCGGCCCGGCCAGCAGCACCAGCTCGCCGGGACCGGCCTGGAAGGTGAGGTCCTCGATGACGGGCCGGTCGGCGCCCGGGTAGCGGAACGTGACGTGGTCGAAGGCGACGCGCCCGCGCCGCGCGATCCGGGTGCGCGCCGCCGGAGGCTCGGCGACAGCGGGGCGGGTCCGCAGCACCTCCTGGACGCGGTCGGCGCCCGCCGCCGCCTCCGACGCGGTGAGCGCCAGCTCCCCGAGGCTCTGCACGTTCGGGTACAGGTAGCCGAGGTAGGCGGCGAAGGACAGCAGCCCGCCGAGCGTGATCCGGTGCTCCTGCAGTTCCCACGCGCCGACGCCGAGCACGACCAGCACGCAGACCGTCTCCACGACCTCGACCAGCGGCCCGTACAGGCTGGACAGCCGGGTCTCGGCCATCTTCGCCGCCAGCCAGGCGCGCCCCTCGTCGTGCAGCCGCCGCGCCTGCGCCTCCTGCCGGTTGTACGCCTGGACGAGCGGCTGGTTCGACAGGCTCTCCTCGACGGTGCCGGCCAGCGCGCCGTTGCTGAGCCGCTCCCGCCCGGCCGCCGCCCGGAACCGACCGGAGAACCCCCGCGTCACCAGCAGGAAGACCGGGACGAGCGCGCACGCGACCAGCGCCAGGTCCCACCGGACGGCGAACGCGGCGGCCGCGAAGAACACCGCGCTGACCACCGCCGTCACCAGCCGGACCAGCCCGGACGCGACCAGCTCCTCGATCGCCTCGATGTCGTCGGTCAGCCGGGCCATCAGGTCCCCGAGCCGCCCCCGGTCGAAGAACTCCGGCGACAGCGTCTGGACGTGCGCGAACACCCGGTCGCGCAGCCGCAGCAGGAACCGCTCGCCCGCGAGCGTCGTCGCGTAGTCGCCGGCGAACGTCATCAGCGCGGCCGCCAGCGCGATGCCGAGCCACTCGGCGGCCGGCGTCCAGAAGGCGTCCAGGTCGCGGGCGGCCAGCGCCCGGTCGGTGATGACGCCGAACAGCCGGATCGCCGCGACCTCGCAGGCCGCCGCGGCGACGGCGAGCGCGCCGCCGAGCAGCAGCAGCCGCCGGTCGCCGCGCATCAGCGGCCAGAAATGCCGGAAAGTCGTGCGCACCGACACGACGGGCGCGGCCTCCGGCAGAGATGTGCGGGCCACGTCCCCTCCTATCACTTCGCGCGTTCCCGCGCATGAAAAGGGACGGGAGCCGGCGGGGCGAGTCCGCTCTCTCCCCCCGCCGGCTCCCGTCCGGCTCGACCGCCGCCGGTTACTTGGCGTGCGGCCGCCGGACGGGCTTGCGGCGGTGCTTCTTCGGCGGGACCGGCTTGGCCGGGCGCTTGCGGGGCTTGGGAACGATCTTCTTGAAGCTCATGCGGGCTTCCCTTCATATTTCTCTCGCCACTTCCGCGGCCTTGCAGAAATGAACTTACCGGCCCGATCCGATGACAATTCATAGACCGGACTGAAACGCGGCGAAGAGAAATATAAGAGAATGCTAAACGCCGTTCCGGGACGGCGAAGGCCCCCGGCGCGAGCGCGCCGGGGGCCTTCGGGCCGCCGTCAGGCGTAGACGGCGTCGTGGAAGGCGATCTCCGCCTCCAGCATCCCGCCGAACCAGCGGACCAGCAGGTCGTCCGCCACGCTCTCGGGCAGGGCGTCGACCTGGCGGGCCAGCGCGTCCACGCCTTCGCGGAACGCCGCGGTCGCGTGCAGCGCGACCCAGTCGGCGATCGGGCCGGACGGCGCGCCGCCCCCCGCGTGGGCGCGGGTGCACCAGGCGAGGTAGAGGCTCTCGGCGGCGAAGAGCACCGTCGTCACCGCCCCGTAGCCGCCCTCACGGGCCGCGGCCAGGGCGAAGTCGGACAGGATCCGGGCGCGCTCGACGGCGTCCGGCCGCGCCTCCACGGGCCAGGCCGCGCGGGCGGCGCGGAAGTAGTCCGCCTGCTCGGTGGTCAGCGCGTGGACGGCCCGCGCGTTGCGCTCCATCGCCGTCCAGTCCGGCGCGTCCCACACGGCGAGCCCGTGCAGTCGGGCGGCCGTCGCCACGAACGAAGCCTCGATCTCCAGGTAGTCGGCGTACTCCTGGTCGCCGATGGCCCCCGTCTCGACCTCCCGGACGAAGCGCATGGCGAGCGCCCGCTCCATCGTCGCGGAGCAGGCGTCGAGCAGTCGCCGGGAGCGGGTCACTGCGCGAGCCACTCGACGAGGCCGCCGAACACGCGGGCGTACCCGTCCCATTCCTCGCAGAACGGCTTGGGCGCCCAGTGCGGGGAGCAGTCGGAGGTGAACACCCCGGACCGCCCCTTCCCGTACCCGGCGACGGCCACCAGCGGATCGCCGTTCAGCGTGGCGAGGACGTCGGTGCCCTGCCGGGCGCGGACCCGGTTGTAGCCGAGCAGCGCGGGCCACTCGCCCTCCACCCCGCCGAGCGCGGCGTGGCCGGCGGCGGTGACCTCGGCGGTCGCGCCCCCGGGCAGCTCGACGCGGTCGTCCTCGGGGAGCAGCTCGACCGGCAGCGCCTCGTGCAGCGCCGTGTTGCGGAAGGCGGCCTTGCCCTCGAAGCCGGTGAACGACAGGTACCCGCCGACCATCAGCAGCCCGCCGCCGTCCGCGACCCACGCGCGCAGCGCGCCGAGCCGGTCCGTGCCCGGCACGGCCTGCTCGAACACCTGCGGGGCGAGCTGGATGGAGTTCGCGCCGATGTCGGACAGCACGACCACGTCGTAGCGCCCGAGCGCGTCCGCGTCCCCGGGGAAGTCGGCCGGCACCAGGTGGGCGGGCATGTGCTCGACCTCGTGGCCCCGGCTCTCCAGGGCCCGGCGCAGCGGCTCGACACCGGTCACGTAGGAGCTGGTGGTGAAGGAGTCCACCCCCTTGATGTGGGTGGACTGGGAGACCCAGCTCTCGCCGGCGATCAGGACGCGGCTCACTATCGATCCTCTCTCTCGGATGGGGAAAACGTGGGGGCACGGAGCGCCGGCGGCCGGTCAGGCCGCGGACTCGAACAGCCGGGCGGGGTTGCCGCGCAGCAGGCCGTCGACGGTCTCCGGGGCGACGCCGAGCGCGGCCAGCCGCCGCGCGAACAGCAGCGGCACGTACTGGAAGCCGTTGCCCCCGTAGGTGGTGAGCATGCTCTTGAGGAACACGTCGTGGCTGAGCAGCAGCCGCCCGCCGTGCCCGCGCGCGATCAGCCCGGCGACGGCGCGGGCGGTCTCGTCCGGGGCGGGCGACTGCCCCTCGCCCGGATACAGGAACGGCATGCCGATCATGTCGAACTCGAGCCACACGCCCCGGTCGGCGACCGACAGCTGGTAGCCGACGTCGCCACCGGACGGGTCCATGTGACACAGCACCACCGCGCCCGGCGGCACGCCGTACCCGTCCAGGACGATGTCGAGCACCTCGTGGGCGCGGCGCTGCCAGCCCGGCAGATGGACGTACAGGGGGACGCCGGTCTCCCGCTGCGCGCGGGCGGCGGCCCGCAGCGCGACGTGCTCGGCCGGGGTGAAGTCGGGCGACACCCCGATCTCACCGATCACGCCGGGCCGGATACCGGTGCCGTCCGCGCCGCCGGCGAACTCGGCGACCAGCTCGGCCGCCATCCGCTCCTCCCCCGCGTCCGCGAGGCGGGCGGGGTGGTACTGCTCCAGGTACCAGCCGGAGCCCATGACGATCCGCAGGCCGCTGCGCTCGGCGAGCGAGCGCAGCGCCTCCGGGTCGCGGCCGAGGCCGCCGGGCGTGACGTCCACGACCGTGCCGCCGCCCGTCGCGGCGAACGCGCGCAGGTCGGACAGCATCGCCGCGTCGTCGTCGAGCGTGCAGTGGTCCAGGCAGTCGTACGGACGTTCGCGCAGCAGCCACGCCAGGCCCGGCGTCGTCCGGGCGTCGCGCAGGAACGCGAGCGCCGGGTCGGTGGCCGGCTTCACCGCCTTGCGGACGTCGTTGCGCAGGTGCTCGTGGGTCAGGGTGAGCCCGAGCCCGTCGCTCGCGACGGGCCCGGCCACCGTCATCACCGGCACCGCGCCCGGCGAGCCTCCCGGCGGAGCGCCCGGCCCGGGGTACGGCACGGTCATGTCCGTCCCAGCAGCTTGGCGCCCAGCTCGGACAGCGTGCGGCCGCGCAGGTTCAGCCAGATCGCGGCGAGCAGCACCAGCCCGGTGACGATCGGGGTGAGGAACGGGCTCACGCCGAGCAGCGTCAGCCCGTTGGCGATCACCCCGGTGATCACGGCGCCGATGATGCTGCCGATCATGGTGCCGCGGCCGCCGAACAGGTCGGTGCCGCCGAGCACGACCGCGGCGATCACGGTGAGCTCGAAGCCCTGCCCGGAGTTGGCCGAGCCGGAGCCGAGCCGCGCCGCGGTGAGCAGCCCGGCGACGCCCGCCGCGAGCCCGGCCAGCATCAGCGTGACCATCTTGATCCGGGCGGTGTTCACGCCTGCGCGGCGCACCGACTCCTCCTGCGAGCCGATGCCGTTGACGTAGTTGCCGAACCGCGTCCTGGCCAGCAGGATCCCGCCGACCACCACGGTGGCCAGCGCGATCCACGCCAGCGCGGAGAAGCCGAGGAACTTCGCCTCGCCGATCTTGGCGACGTACAGCCGCCGGTCGATCGGCACCGAGAACCCCTTGGTCCACAGCTGCGCGAGCCCGCGGATCACCGACATCGTCGCCAGCGTGACGATGAACGGCGGGATCTTCTGGTAGGCGGCGAGCCAGCCGTTGACCGCGCCCCAGAACAGCCCGGCCGCGAGGGCCGCGACGATCACGAGGGAGGAGTCCCAGCCGGCCTTCAGCATCTCGGCCGTGCCGACCGCGACGAACGCGACCGTGGAGCCCACCGACAGGTCGATCTGCCCGGTGGTGATCACGAAGGTCATCGCGACCGCGACGATCAGCGTGATCGCCACCTGGGTGGCGAGGTTCGACATGTTGTCGAAGCTCAGGAAGTTGTCGGCGCCGATGCCGAAGCCGACGAACAGCGCGACGGTGACGCCGAGCATCGCCAGCGTCGCCTTGTTGGCGCGCTCCCAGCGGCTCGGGGTCTTCGCCAGGACGGTCGGGGCGGGCGGGGCCTGCACGCTCATCAGGCCACCTCCTCGGTGTGCTCGCTGCCGGAACGGGTGATCATGGCGACGAGCCGCTCGATGTCCAGCGCGGACACCGGCTCGTCCTCGACGCTGCGGCCCTCGTACATGACGGTGATGCGGTCGCAGACCTCGAACAGGTCCTGCAGCCGGTGGGTGATCAGGATGACCCCGACGCCCTGCGCCGCCACGTCCTTGATCATGGCGAGCACCTGGCGGACCTCGGCGACCGCCAGCGCGGCGGTCGGCTCGTCCAGGATCAGCACCCGCGGCTTGAACGACACGGCGCGGGCGATCGCCACGGCCTGCCGCTGCCCGCCGGACAGGTGCCCGATCTCCTGGTAGGTCGACTTGACCCGGACGTGCAGGTCCGACAGCGTCTCGGCGGCCTTGTCGTGCATGGCGCGCCGGTCGATGAACGGGCCCTTGCGCGGTTCGCGGCCGAGGAACAGGTTGCTCGCGACGTCGAGGGTGTCGCACAGCGCGAGGTCCTGGTAGACGATGCCGATCCGCTCGCGGCGCGCGTCCGCCGGGCTGGCGAACCGCACCTCCCGGCCGTCGATCGTGATCTGGCCGGCGTCGTGCTGGACCGCCCCGGCCAGCACCTTCATCAGGGTGGACTTGCCGGCGCCGTTGTCGCCGACGAGGCCGAGCACCTCGCCGGGCGCGAGGGTCAGGTCGACGCCGCGCAGCGACTGCACCGCGCCGAACGACTTGGTGATGCCCTTCAGCGTGACCAGCGGTTGATCGCCCATGATCACTTCTCCAGGTAGTACAGGTAGTCCCCGACGTTGGCGGGGGTGACGATCTGGGTCGGGACGGGGACGTCCTTCGGCGCGGACCGCTTGCACGCCAGGTCGATCGCGGCGTTCATCGCGTCGTAGCCGAACTGGAAGGTGTTCTGCTGGACGACTCCCTTGATCCAGCCGGCCTTCAGCCCGTCGACCGCCTGGCTGGACAGGTCCCAGCCGACGACCTGGAGGTCCTTGGTGCGCTGCTGGCTGACCACGGCGGCGGCCAGGCCGATGAGCGCGGGCTCTCCGGTGGCGTAGGCGTAGGGCAGGTCCGGGTTGCCGGTCAGCAGGTTCTCCGCGGCGGTCTGCGCGTTCTCCTGGATGTTGCGGCCGTCCACGACGTTCTTGATCTTCATGCCGTGCGCGGTGACCTCGTCGGAGAAGCCCTTCTGCCGCTCGTTCTGGATCGTGCTGTTGAGGGCGCCGACCACGCCGATGTCGCCCTTGCCGCCGGAGATCTTCAGCAGCGCGTCGGCGAGCTGCTTGCCGCCTTCGGCGTTGGCGGTGCCGACCTGGGTGGACACCGCCGGGTCGTCGACGGTGGCGTCCACCGCGACGACCGGGATGCCGGCGTCCTTGGCGCGCCGGATCGCCGGCTTGATGCCCTCGGTGTCCACCGCGTCCACGATGATCGCGTCGTAGTGGCCCGCGACCATGTCGTCGATGGCGTTGGCCTGCGTGGTGGAGTCGTCGTTGCCGTTGACGACCTGCACCTGCGCGCCGGCCTTGCCCGCGACGGTCTTGGCGCCCGTGTTGATCTGGTTGAAGAACAGCGCCTGGAGGTTGATCGGGACGAGCCCGATCTTCGGGGCGCGCCCCTGCACCTTGCAGGCCTGCGCGATCCGCTGGGGCGGGGGCGGGCCCTGCTCGGTCGCCTTCTTCTCGGCCGCGATCTCCTTGCGGGCCTGGACGTCGCAGGCGGTCGTCGCCGTCAGCAGCAGGCCGAGCGCGACCGCGGCCGTCACCGTGCGTCGCATCATGTCTCCTCTCCATGGCGCCGCGCGAGCGCGGGGGACGCGTCCGGACCGGTTCCGGGACGAACCGTGTCCGTGGGGGCCGTATGTGCTTGAGCTGTGCTCGCCTCGGCGGGGTGCGCTCCGGCGGAGTCGATATAGGCGAGGACGTCCTCGCGATGCGGCAGTCCCGCGCGCGCCCCGGGCCGGGTGCAGGACAGGCCCGCGGCGACCGCGGCCACCCGCGCCGCCTCCAGCGGGCCGGCGCCCCGGTCCAGTTCCGCGCAGTAGGAGCCGGCGAAGCAGTCCCCGGCGCCGGTGGCGTCCACGGCGGTCACCTCGATCGCCGCGCCGGCGTGCCGGCCGCCGTCCGGAGTGAACAGCGTCCAGCCCCGGGAACCGTCCGTGACCACCAGGTTTACCCGATGTTCGGCAGCGGTCGAGGCGAGCGCGTCGTCGTCGCCGAGGAACACGGCGGCCTGCGCGCGGCCGACGACCGCGTGGTCGGCCGCGGCGAGCGCGGCGCGGGCCGCCGCGGCGCCGTCGCAGCCGTCGAGGTCGACGACGACCCCGGGCGGTCCGTCGCCGAGCACGCCGGCCGCCGCGGGGAACCGGTAGCCGTCGAGGTAGAGCCAGTCCGCGCCCGCCGCGCGGGCCTGCGCGGCGACGGCGGCGACGTGCTCGGTGGTGACCTGGTCGTCCTGGCTGATGATGGAACGTTCCCCGTCGGGGGTGAGCAGGACGACCGCGGTCGTGAGGACGCCGGTCCGGGACGTCCACTCGGTGCCGACGCCGTCGGCGGCGAGCGCGTCGAGGAACGCGGTGCTCGCCGCGTCCGGCCCGACGACGCCCGCGAAGCGCGCGTCGGCGCCCATCCGCGCGGCCGCCACCGCCGCGTTCGCCCCCATCCCGCCCTCGCCGCGGCGCACCGCGGTGGCCTGGACGCGGGCGGCGGGCCCCGGCAGCACCGGGACGGCGACCGTGAGGTCGACGTTGGCGTAGCCGCAGAACACGATCATGGGAGGACCACGCCCGCCTTCGCGGCGGCGGCGGTCAGCTCCCGCACCTTGGCGGCGTCGACCCGGCCCCACCAGCGGCCGTTGTCCTTGACCGAGGACGCGACGATCACGCCGTCGCAGGCCGGCAGCAGCTCCCCGACCTTGCCCGCGCTGATCCCCGAGCCGATGACGACCGGCAGGGTGGTGTGCGCGGCGATGCCCTCGACCTCGTCCAGCGCGGCCGCGTCGCCGGTCCGCGAGCCGGTGGCGATCAGCACGTCGGCGCCGAAGAACTCGGCGTCCTCGGTCTGCTCGGCGAGGGTCCGGTCGGCGACGATCGCGTGCGCGCCGTGCTTGACGTGCACGTCCGCGAAGATCTTGACGGGGTTCGCGCCGATCCGGCTGCGGTAGCGGGTGGCGTGCGCGGCCTGGCCCTCGATGATCCCCTCGTTGGCGACGTAGGCGTTGGCCCACTGGTTGACGCGGACGAAGCCGGCGCCGCCCGACCAGGCGGAGGCGATCGAGCACTCGGCGGCGTTCGACAGGACGCTGACGCCGACCCGCCCGGAGGTCGCGTGCCGGACCCGGTCGGTCACCACGGCCATGGCGGCGGCGGTCTCGTAGCCGTGCTCGCCCGGCTTGAGGAACGGGATGTCCCAGTGGTTCTCGACGATCACGCCGTGCGCGCCGCCGTCCAGGTAGGCCCGCGCCTCCTCGATCGCGAACGTGCAGATCTCGTCGAGCGGCACGCCCTCGTAATGCGGGCTGCCCGGCAGCGGCGGCAGGTGCACGGCGCCGATGACGACCTTGGGGGTGCCGAACAGCTCCTCGACGGCGTTCGGCTTCGGCGGGAACACGCCCAGTGCCCGCTCGCTCCCCGTCGCCCTCACCATGTCGCCTCCTGTGTAATCGATTGCAGTCGTGTTGCCCTGCACCGTAGATACGGATCCCGCAGGCCGTCAAGGGGGTATGATCGGGTCGACTGTTGTTGATCTGCCCAGCACCCGGGCTTTCGCCAAGCTGGAGAGGTAAACGATTGCAGCGGGTCACGATCGCCCAGGTCGCCGAGCGCGCCGGGGTCTCCACCGCCACGGTGTCGCGCGTGCTGTCGGGCCGCGGGCCCGTGTCGGCGGCCGTCCAGCGCAAGGTCAGGAAGGCCGCCGACGACCTCGGATACCAGGTCAACTCCATCGCCCGGGCGCTGCGCAACAGCCGCACCGACACCGTCGGCATGGTCGTGCCGAGCATCTCCAACCCGTTCTTCACCTCGCTGGTGGAGAGCGTCGAGCACGCCCTCGGCCGCGAGGGCAAGGAGCTGCTGCTCTGCGACGCGCGGTCCGACCCCGAGGTCGAGGCGCGGCGGCTGGCCACCCTCGTCGCCCGCAACGTCGACGGCATCATCGTCAGCCCGAGCCACGGCACGCTCAGCGGCGCCGCCGTCCAGGAGACCGCCGGGCGGCTCCCCCTGGTCCAGCTCGACCGGTTCGTCGGCGGCACCAGCACCGACTGGGTCGGCGTCGACGACGTCGCCGCGATGCGCCAGGTCATGGACCACCTGCACGCGGGCGGGGCGCGGTCGGCGGCGTTCGCCGGCTCGCTGCTGACCAACTCCTCCACCGAGCAGCGCTTCGCCGGGTTCCGCCGCCGGTCCGAGGACCTCGGCATCGCCGTGCACCCGGACCAGATCCTGCTCGGCGACTACAGCGTGGAATGGGGCGAGACGGCCGCCGCGCGGCTGATCGCCGCCGGCGACCTGCCCGACGCCATCGTGTGCGCCGACGACCTGATCGCGCTCGGCGTGACCCGGGCCTGCCGGGCGCACGGCGTGGACGTCCCGGGCCGGGTCCAGGTCACGGGATACGACAACATCGAGTTCTCGCGGCTCAGCGAGCCCGCGCTCACCACCGTCGACCAGCCGCGCGACCGGATCGCGACCGAGGCGGTGCGGCTGCTGGCCGCGGCCGCCGGCGAGGCCGACGGGGACCGCGGGCCGTCGGCGCACATCGCGCTCGTCCCGACCCTGGTGGTCCGGGAGAGCACGCGGGCACGGGCCTGAGACGTCCCGGCCGCCCGGCCGGGCCCGGAGAGGGAGGTCAGGAGATGGGCGACGCGCTCGAGCTCGCGCGCCGGCTGGTGCGGATCGACACCCGGGGCGGCGGTGAGCGGCGGGCCGCCGACCTCGTCGCGGACGTGCTGGACGGCGCGGGATTCGCCGTCCGGGTGGACGAGCCCGCCGAGGGGCGGGCGAACGTCGTGGCCCGGTACGGGCCCGAGGCGCCGCGCGTCCCGGTCACGTTCACCGGGCACCTCGACACCGTGCCCGCCGACGCGTCCGGCTGGTCGTTCGACCCGCTGTCCGGCGACGTCCGGGACGGGCGCCTGCTCGGGCGGGGAAGCAGCGACATGAAGGCGGGCGTCGCCTGCCAGGTCGAGGCGGCCGTCCGGGCGGTCCGCGACGGGCTGCCCGCGCCCCAGATGGTGTTCACCTTCGGCGAGGAGACCGGGTGCGACGGCGCGGCGGTCCTGGACCCGGCCGCCCTCGCCGCCACGGACCTGCTGATCGTCGCCGAGCCGACCGGGAACCGGACGGTCCTCGGCCACAAGGGCACGCTCTGGCTGAAGGCCACGGCGCGGGGCGTGTCCGCGCACGGCTCCCGGCCCGAGCTCGGCCGCAACGCCCTCGCCGCGCTGGCCGCCGCGGCGGTCCGCGTGCACGCGCACGCGGACTGGCCGGTGAGCCCGACGCACGGGCCCGCGACGGTCAACGTGGGCACCTTCCGTTCCGGGGTGCAGCCGAACCTGGTGCCCGACCGCGCCGAGATGCGGCTGGACGTCCGCACCGTCCCCGGTTTCGGCGCGGACGAGGCGGTCGCGGTGGTCTCCGGGCTGTGCGGCGAGGAGGTCGAGCTCGAACGGCTCGTGGACCTTCCCGGCGTCGCCACCGACCCGGCGGCCCCGGGCATGCCGGAGGTCCTGGACCTGCTCGCCCCCGGCTCCTCCGGGGCCGTCCCGGAGTACGCGACCTACTTCACCGACGCGTCCGTCCTCGCGGGCCTGCTCGGCGGACCGGACGTGGTGATCTACGGGCCGGGCGACTCCGAGCAGGCGCATGTGACCGACGAGACGTGCTCGGTCGCGCGCGTCGGCGCCGCCGCGGAGGCGCTGTACCGCCTGCTGGCCGCGCGCCGGCCGGACGGCGCCGCCTGAGACCGGCGCCGCTCATGCAGGAGAACGCCCCGGCGATCGTTCGACTCGCCGGGGCGTTCCCGTTCCATGCGTTCCGGCGGTCACGCCGGAGAGGGTCGTGCGGCGCGGCTCACGAACCGTCGCTGAGAAGTGGCCCGTGAATCCGCTCGCGAACGGTCAGCCCAGAGGCTGCGGCTCGCCCTTGGTGCCCGCGCCCGAGCCCCACGACAGGACCTCCCACTTGACGCCCTGGAGGTGTCCCTCGCCGGTGCCGGCGTCGTACTTGCTGTCGGGCTTGCCGCCGTCCAGCAGGTACCGGAAGGTGTAGGTGTCGAGGTCGAGCATGACGCCGTCGTGCGAGGGCGCGCCCGGGCCGCGGTCGCCGATGAAGCCGGTGATGCTGCGGCCCTTGTAGGTGACCTTGACCTTGGTGTTCATGGGCCAGCTCGGGCTGGCGAACAGGCCCTTCTGCATCGGCTTGCCGCTCGCGGGCGCGCCGGTGTCGCCGTTGATGCCGGAACCGTCGTCCCAGAAGTAGGACGCGGTGGTGGTGCCGCTGAGGATCGCCTTCGGGCCCTTGTCGGCCTTCTTCCTGGCGTCCTTGGAGGTGGAGGCCTTGGCGTCCGGCTTCTTGGCGTCCGGCTTCTTGGAGGCGGACTTCGAACTGGACTCGGCCAGGGTCTCGGAGGAGGTGTTCTTCTCGGGGGCCTTCTGCTTCAGCGCGGCCATGTCCTGCTGCTGCGCCAGAAGCCTGTCGGGCTTGGGAGCGGAGTCGTCGTGGCTGGCGGCCGCCACGCCGCCCACCAGCATCCCGGCAAGAGCCGCGCCGGTGACACCGGTCAACACGCGATTGATCGTCCGCTGCTGCATGAAAATCCTTAGTTCGGCGTACAGGACAGCCGTTCCGGCGCCGGAGCACAGGGGATCCGGGCATGCGGAACGGGGTTCCGAGACTCGGGACTCGGAAATGCCGCCGCGGAAAGGACCCCGCATGGGCGGCCCGCGGACATGACGGGCCGAGCTCGCGTCCGTCCGCGCTGCCGATCTGCGGGCATGCGCGCGACGCGGGCTTCGATGAAGCGGGAGAGGATGCCGACCGGGGGCTCACTGGGCCCTGCGCGGTCACGGCCGGTGCATGGTGCGGCCGTGGTTCGGCTGAGGGTTCCCGCCTGGCGGGCGGGAGGCGACGGCTATGCGATTGGCCAGGTCAACGGTGCTTTGACCTTGACCTGGCGTTGACTATATCCCTCATTGCCGCACTTGGGCCAAATGGGCGATTTCTTTACCTTTGGCCACATAGATCGTTTTCTCGGCCGGTCTGCGGGATCCCCTTTCCCGCAGGGGATCCGGGCGGACGCGCAGGTCGGCACCCTGATCGGAAAGATCTTAAAGAACGATCTTTATGTCCAGGGAAATGATCTTTTATGCGGCCGGACGGCCGGCGGGCGCGGCCCGGAACTGAAGATCGACATCGGCTCGGCGAGCCCGTGAGACCGATACGCGGAAGGGGCGCGCGCACAAGAAAACCCGGCCGGACGTACCGGCCGGGTGGATACCGGAGGCGGCCGCCGGGCGGCCGTGAACCGCGAGACGGCCCGGCGGCGGCCATGACGGCGGCGCCGGGCCGCGGACCGCGCGCGGCGGTCCGGGGGAGGACGTGGGGACCCGGGTCAGTGCGTCGGGTAGACCGACGGCACCAGCGGGGTCGGGCCCGTCCCGCCGGCGAACACCGGGTTGACCGCCGGCGCCTCGGCGAAGGGGGCCTGCGCGTAGGCGGGCTCCGGGAACGGCGCGGCGGCGACGATCGGCTGGTACGGCGCGGGAGCCGCCTGGGGGGCGCCCGGCGGCGGCACGGGCGGCGGGACGTGGGAGCCGTCGGCCCGGCGCGGCTCGGGCAGCGGAGGAGCCGTCCGATCCGTGCGGCGCTCGGCCAGGACGGCCATCAGCGCGCGGGCGGTGTCGGCGTCCATCCGGAGCAGGACGCTGGGCGTCCCTCCCTGGTCGACGAACGGGGAGACCGAGGGCGCGGAGGGGAGCTGGGGCAGCGCCGCCCGCATCTCCTCGCGGAGATCCTGGGCCAGCCGCAGCGCCTGTCGGTCACTGTCGCTCAAGTGTGCGGTCATCGCGATCTCCGGCGAGTTCACGTGCGGGGGTCCGGGGCAATCCTGCTAGGAATGGCGTGCAGGTGCAAGGGCTGATGCACGTGCATTTTGCGAAATATCGGCCCGTAACCCCCGCCTCCAACGCTCGTTGGCGATCAGTCCATCCCCCGCCTTCCGGGCGTCCAGTAGGGCTTGACCTGCACGGATCTGCGCGGCCAGCCCCGCTCCCGGACCAGATGGGCGCGCACGGCCTGTACGGTGCGTGCTTCCCCGGCCACGTACGCGAACCCCGGCTCGCCGGGAAGATCGAGCCGGCGGACCGCGTCGACGAGGATCTCCGACGACGCCGCCGAGGCGGCACCGCGACGGCACCACGCGAGCTCCTCGCTCCGCGGCAGCGGCAACCGGTCCTCCGGCTCGGCGACCTCCACCGCGCCGTACACGGGTTCGTCCGGCCCGGCGGCGCGCAGCATCGCGCCGAACGTGACGGAGGCCGTCTCCTCGCCCGCGAACAGGTGGTACGGAGCGGGGCGCAGCACGAACGAGCCCTCCGGCTTGTTGAAGACGACCTCCTCCCCCGGCCGGACGGAACGGGCCCAGCGCGCCCCCGGCCCGGCGCCCTCGTGGTCCATGACGCACAGCTCCAGCACGCCGGAGGCGGCGTCGTAGTCCCACACGGAGTAGGTGCGCAGCGCGTCGCGCACCTTGCCGCTGACCCACGTCCGCGCGGACGTGACGTCCGCCATGTGCACGCGGACGTGCTGCCCGGGCGTCCAGTCCAGGCCGGGAACGCCGCCGATGGCGATCCACCGCATGCGGCCCGGCCCGGGCCGGACGTCCTCGACGCGTCCCCGGACGAACATCCGGTCCAGCAGCCTGCCGCGGACACCGCGCGGGCTCTCCGCCACGCCCATCGCCGCCTCCTGGTCATCGAGTTATATCTCATATTCGGAAGGACACGATATATCTCATTGATCGGAGCGACCAGCCCTCGTCGCCCGGTCGGCCCGGGAAAGGCCGGGAGCGACCAGCAGCGCCGCCGCGCAGGCGATCAGCGCGACCACGCGGAAGCCCGCCGACATCGCGTCGGTGAAGGCCGAGACGACCTGGGCGTGCGTCCCCGCGCCGGCGCCGGAGGCGTTCGCCGCGGCGATCGCCTCGCCCGCCGAGCGGGCGTGGTCCGCCAGGGCCGGCGGCAGGGCGCCGGTGAAACGGCCGGTGAGCACCGTCCCGAGGACCGCGACGCCCAGCGCGCTGCCGATCTCGCGGGCCGCGCTGTTCAGCCCGGACCCCAGCCCGGCGCGCCCGGGCGGGAGCGCGGACATGACGCCGACCGACAGCGGCGGCACGCACAGTCCCATGCCGACCGACATGACCAGCAGATCCACCGCGTAGAGCGGGTAGGGCGTGGCCGCGTCGGCGAGCGAGAGCAGCCCGAGCCCGCAGGCGAGGACGAGCAGCCCCGAGGTGATGACCGCGCGGTTCCCGAACCTGCGGGCCAGGCCGACGCTCCGCCGGGAGACCACGATCATCCCGACCACGACCGGAGCGACCGCCACGCCGGTGACCAGCGGCGAGTACCCCTTGGCGTACTGCAGGTACTGGGCGTTGACGAAGAACAGCGCGAACAGGCAGAAGAAGGCCGCCCCGATGCCCAGCACGCCGCTGCGCAGCGAGGCGCGGGCGAACAGCCACGGGTCGAGCAGCGGGTGCGCGGCGCGCGTCGCGTGGACGGCGAACACCGCCAGCAGGACGGCGGCGCCCGCGAACCCGCCCAGCACCGGCGCGGACGTCCAGCCGCGCTCGGATCCCTCGATGATCCCGAAGAGCAGCGCGAACAGGGCCGCGGTGAGCAGCGCGGCGCCCGGCGCGTCCAGGTCCGCGCGGTGCCGTTCGCCCGCGGGGGCCAGCCAGGCCGTCAGCGCGGCCAGCGCACCGGCGGCGAGCGCGCCGGCCAGGAACAGGCACTGCCAGGGCAGCCACTCCAGCACCGCTCCCCCGGCGAGGTTGCCGACGGCGCCCGCGACGCCGGTCGCGGCCGTCCAGGCCACGATCGCCTGCGGGCGCCGCGCCGGCTCGGTGACCTGCATCAGCAGCGACAGCGTCGCGGGCATGATGAGCGCCGCGCCGACCCCGGTGACCAGCCGGCCCGCCAGCAGCACGGCGACCGCGGGCGCCGCCGCCGACAGCAGGCAGCCGGCGGCGAAGACGCCGAGGCCGGCCAGCAGGGCGCCCTTGCGCCCGAACCGGTCGCCCGCGGCGCCGGCCGGGATGAGCAGGCAGCCGAACACCAGGACGTAGGAGTCGACGATCCACAGCAGGCCGGTGGCGGACGGGTGCAGGCCGCTCGCCGACAGCTTGGGGATCGAGAGGTTGATCGCCGCGACCATCGCCACGACCAGGACCACGCACGCCGACATCAGCGGCGGCACGGCGCGCCGGGCGGCGCGTCCCCGGTCCGGAGGCGCGGCGGCGCGGACGGCATCGATCGTCATGAGGGGTTCCTCGAAGTCACTCGCGGGCGTGCCTCGGGCACGCCGGAAAGGGCTGAGCCGACAGGTGGGGGCGGGGATCCGGCCGCGCGCGCCGCCTCCGCGATCTCCAACGTAGGCTTGCGGTGACTTGCTTTCAAATGCATCTTTTGCACATGAGGAGTGCGTCCGGTGCAATCCACACTGGATCTCAATCTGCTCGTCGCGCTCGACGTCCTGCTGGACGAGGGCAGCGTCGCCGGGGCGGCCGAACGCCTGCATCTGTCGAGCCCCGCGATGAGCCGCACCCTCGGCCGGATCCGCAAGGCCCTCGGCGACCCCGTGCTCGTGCGCTCGGGCCGCGGCATGGTGCCGACCCCGCGCGCGCTCGCGATGCGCGCTGAGGTGCATGAGCTCGTCCAGCGCGCCTACACGCTGTTCTCCGCGGACGACGCCTTCTCCCCGCGCACGCTGGAGGGCACCTTCACCCTGCAGGCGGAGGAGGGCACGATCGCCGTCCTGTCCGGGCCGCTCCTTGCGCGGATGGCACGCGACGCCCCGGGCGTCACCCTGCGCTTCCTCGGCGAGGGGCCGCGCGACACCCATCTCCTGCGGCGCGCCTCCGTCGACCTGGAGATCGGCATCATCACGGCCGAGGCGACCGACACCCGGGTCGAGCCGGTCCTGGAGGACCGGTTCTCCTCCGTCGTCCGCCCCGGGCACCCGCTCGCGGGCCGGGAGGTGACGCTCGACGAATGGTGCGCGACCACGCAGCTGACCAACACGCGGCGCGGCCGCCTGGCCGGGCCCATCGACGAACTCCTCGCCGGGATGGGACGGTCCAGGCGCGTGGCCGGGACCGTCCCGACGGTCAGCACCGCGCTGCTCGTCGTCCGGGAGACCGACCTGATGGGGTTCGCGGCGGAACGGCTGCACAGGCCCCTGGTGGAGCGGCTGGGGCTGGTGCGGATCCCGATCCCCCTGCCCATGCCGCCCCTGCGGCTGTCATTGGCCTGGCACGCGCGCTACGACGCCGACCCCGCGCACGCGTGGCTGCGAGGCTGCGTCCGCGAAACGATCGCGGAAGTGGCGGGCGTGGCCGACGTGGCGGGCATGGCCGACGTGGCCGACGTGGCCGACGTGGCCGACGTGGCCGACGTGGCCGACGTGGCCGACGTGGCGGGCGTGGCCGACGTGCAGGGAGCGTCCTAGGGCCTGGGTAGTGTCGGCATCCCTGACCATCCCCGCCGCACCGTCCGGGTGCCGCCGGGGCCGGCGAGAAGGCGGACACGATGGCGGACACTCTCAGCGTCCGGGCCCTCAACAGGGCGACGCTGGCCCGGCAACTGCTTCTGGCGCGCGAGCGCGTACCGGTCGCCGACGCCGTGGGCCGCTTGTTCGGGATCCAGGCGCAGGAGCCCAGACCGCCGTTCATCGGGCTGTGGTCGCGGCTGGAGGGCTTCCAGGCGTCCGACCTGCACGCGGCCCTTCACGACCGGACGCTCGTCCGCGCGACCATGATGCGCGCGACCCTGCACCTGATGACCGCGTCCGACTACCTCGCGTTCCGCACGTCGATGCAGCCGATGCTGGACGCGGCGATGCGCGTCCTCGGGGACCGCGCCAAGGGCCTCGACCTCGAACAGGTCGTCCCCGCCGCCCGTTCCCTCCTCGACGAGCGCCCGCGCACGTTCAACGAGGTGCGGGCCCTCCTGCAGGAACGGTTCCCGGACGTCAACGACCGCGCGCTCGGCTACGCCGTCCGGATGTGCGTGCCGCTGGTCATGGTCCCGACCGACGACAGGTGGGGCTTTCCCCGCTCCGCCGAGTTCGCGTCGGCCGACGGCTGGCTGGGCGCCGCCCCGTCCGCCGGCGCCGCCGAGGACGATCTCGTCCTGCGCTACCTGGAGGCGTTCGGGCCTGCGTCCGCGGCCGACGCGCAGACCTGGTCGGGACTGCGCTCGGCGGGCGAGACCCTGGAACGGCTGCGGCCGCGCCTGGCCGTCTTCGCCGACGACAAGGGCCGGGAGCTGTTCGACCTGCCCGGCGCGCCCCGCCCGGACGAGGACGTCCCGGCCCCCGCGCGGTTCCTCCCGGAGTTCGACAGCCTGGTCCTCGCGCACGCCGACCGCCGCCGGATCATCGCCGACGCGCACCGGCCGTCGCTCACCACGAAGAACCTCCGGGTCCGCGCCGTGTTCCTCTGGGACGGGTTCGCACGCGGCGTCTGGGAGACCGAGTACAAGCGCAAGGTCGCCACCCTGCGCCTGCGCCCCTTCGAACCCCTCCCGCAGGCCGCCCTCGACGGCCTCACCGCCGAGGGCGAGGCCCTCCTGCGCTTCACCGAGCCCGACGCCAAGGACACCGTCGTCACCGTCGCCGAGGACTGACCTCCCCGGGGCGGTGGTCAGGCGATCGTCCGGCCGAGGCCCTCCCAGTACGGCGCCCGCAGGTCCTTCTTGAGGATCTTGCCGCTGGGGTTGCGGGGCAGCGCGTCCACGAAGTCGACCGAGCGGGGGCGCTTGAACCCCGCCAGCCGCTCGCGGGCGTAGGCGATGATCTCGTCCTCGGTGAGCACCGCGTCGGGCGCAGGGACGACGACGGCCTTGACGGTCTCGCCCCACCGCTCGTCGGGCACGCCGATGACCGCGACGTCGGCGATCCCGGGATGCGCCGCGAGGACCTCCTCGACCTCGATCGGGTACACGTTCTCCGCACCCGTGACGATCATGTCCTTGATCCGGTCGGTGAGGAACAGGTAGCCCTCGGCGTCGACGTACCCGGCGTCGCCGGTGCGCAGCCAGCCGTCCCCGGCCAGCAGCCGGGCCGTCTCCTCCGGCCGGTTCCAGTAGCCGGGGGTGTTCTGCGTGGACCGCACCAGCACCTCGCCGACCTCGCCCGGCGCGCGCTCCGCGCCCTCTCCCGGCTCGACGATCTTCACCTCGACCCAGGCGTAGGGCCGCCCGGCCGAGCGCATCAGGTGCGCGCGCGGGCCGTCCGGGTCGTGGTCCTCGGGCTCCAGCTGGACGATGGCTCCGGTCGTCTCGGTCATCCCGTACAGCTGGAACAGCGGGGCCTTGAAGGTCTCCAGCGAGCGCCGCAGCACCTCGCTCGTGATCGGCGACGCCCCGTAGGTGATCGCCCGCAGCGCCGAGTAGTCGCGGTCCGCCGCGCCCGGCACCTGGCACATGAACTGCAGGACCGCCGGGACGATGAACGCGTTGGTGATCCGCTCGCGCTCGAAGGTGTCGACCAGCGCCGCCGGGTCGATGTCGCGGACCAGCACCTGGCGGCAGCCGGCGTACAGGCCGGCCAGCGCCCAGCCGGTCCCGCCGATGTGGAACAGCGGCATCGGCACCAGGCTCACCGACGACCCGTCCAGCCGCCAGCGCCGCGCCATCCGCTCGCCGACCTCGAAGTTGGCGTTGCTGAGCTGCACGCCCTTCGGCACGCCGGTCGTGCCGGAGGTGTAGAGCTGCACGACGACGTCGCCGGGCTCGCCGACGAATCCGGGGTCGTCGGCCGGATGCCCCGCCAGCCATGCCTCGAACTCCTGGCCGGTCGGCACCGCCCGGCCGGGGAGCGTCCCGGCGAGCGCGGCGAACTCGGCGTCCACCACGGTCACCGGCGCCTGCGCGTCCGCGACGATCGCGGCGATCTCGGCGGGGGTCAGCCGCCAGTTCACCGGCGCGGCCACCGCGCCGATCTTCGCGGCGCCGAACAGCAGGTCGAAGAACTCGGGCGCGTTCTTGCCCACGTAGGCGACCCGCGACCCGGCGCCGAGCCCGGCGGCCAGGAGCGCGCGGGCGGCCCGGCTGGAGCGCTCGTCCAGCTCGGCGTAGCTGATCGTCCGGCCGTCGCCCGTGATGGCGGGGGCGTCGCCCCGGTCCCGGGCGTGGTCGCGGACGATGGACACGACGCGGTAGTCCACTCCGGCCCCTTCCGAATCAGATTCGGTTCTGCGCCTCCGACCTTACCGATCGGATTCACGAAGACGAAAGCACACACTTGCCTCACGTGGGAACATGACGCTATGCCCGTGGACGGCTCCGAATAGTGATCAATCCGAGACCTGTACTGATTGAAAGATCCATCAAATCAGCGCAAGCTGTCTCCGATGCCTGGAATGCCCCGCCCGTTCCTTCCCACCCACCGCCGACAGGACGCGACCATGTTCGAGATCTGGGAGACGAGTGAGCCGGCACGGCTCATCAGCGACGCGGGCAGCCTGAAAGTCGCGCTGGAGAAGGTCGACACCATGTGCCGGCTCCGTCATGACCAAGCGGTGGCGCACGTCGGCGACGTCGCCGAGGGCTACCACTTCGAGATCAGGGACCACGACGGCAAGGCCCTCGCACGGCTCAGCTACGTCCCGGACACCACCCGCGCCTACCAGAGCGTGGTGGTCGAGGAGATGCGCGGACAGGACCTGAGCCGGTAACCCGTACCGTCGCGGTGCACCGACGGTGAAATCTCCGTTTCGCACGGATGTCCATGCCCGGGCACCCGTCCGTGCGTGGCAGTATGCCTCGTGGTCAGGTGACGGAGCCTCGGACGACGACGGGAGTACCGGTGCGGAAGGCGTGGTGGCGGCCACGGCAGGCTGAGTCCTCTTCCGATGCGGGGCCCTGCGGCCCCGGGCCGTCCCCGCTGGACGAGGCCGAGGCGCTGACGTCCGAGGCCGTCCGCGCGCTGGCCCGGGGCGACGACGACGCGTTCGGCGTCCTCGTGGCCGCGCTGGCCGACCGGCCGGACGTGCCGGGCTGGCCCCTCGTCACCGCGCGGTGCCTCGCCACCCGGCTGGAGCGCGGCGTCGCCCTCGCCTGGGAGCGCGGCTGGCAGCCCGCTGACGTCGTCCGGTACGCGGCCCGCCGCCGCACCGCCAGGCACGCCCGCCTCGCCACCGACGCGATCGCCGCCGAGATGCGCGCGTACTCCGCCGCCACCGTCGCCGCGCAGTGGCGCGAGCAGCTCGCCCTCATCGGCGCCGAGGTCTGGTGGGAGGACGACGATGAGCACCCGGACGCCTGGTGCGAGCGCGAAGGCATCGACCGGTCCGAGTTCGTCGCCTGCGGCGCCGAACTCGTCCACCTGCTGGAATGCCTGCCGAAGCTGGCGAGCATCGGCCCGCCTCCGGGGACGCCGTTGCGGGAGACGCCCGTCCGGGACGGGTTCGAGGGCGTTGACCAGCGCATGCTCGGCAAGGTCCGCGCCCTGCTCGCGAAGGCGGAGTCGACTGAGTTCCCCGAGGAGGCCGAGGCGCTCAGCGCGCGCGCCCAGGAGCTCATAGCGCGGCACAGCATCGACCACGCGTTGCTCGCCGCCGAGACCGGCGACCTCGGAGGCCCCGCAGGGCGGCGCGTCGCGGTGGACAATCCCTACGACGCGCCCAAGGCGGTGCTCCTCACCGTGGTGGCGGACGCCAACCGCTGCCGTGCCGTCTGGCACAGGGAACTGGGTTTCTCCACAGTGCTCGGGTTCCCCGCCGATCTCGCGGCGGTGGAGATGCTCTTCACATCGCTGCTCGTGCAGGCGACGGCGGCGATGGTGCACGCCGGGCCTCGCCGCGACGCGCGCGGGCGGTCACGGACGCGGTCGTTCCGCCACGCTTTCCTCAACGCCTACGCGGCGCGCATCGGGGAGCGCCTCCGGGACGCGGCCGGTGAGGCGGCGAACCGGGCGGCCGCGGACGCCGGCGGGAAGGATCTGCTTCCCGTCCTGGCCGCGCGGGACATGGCCGTCGAGAAGGCCGTCGACGCGATGTTCCCCAACCTGGCCAAGGGCCGGGCGGGTTCGGTGTCCAACTACGAGGGCTGGGTCGCCGGCCGCGCGGCGGCCGATCTCGCCAGCCTGAACGGGCGCTCCGAGGTCTCCGGGGCGTCCCGCCGGTCCTAGCGCGCGGGGTCCCCCCGGGGGGCGAGGGGGACGTCCGGCCATGTTCTGCTCTTTCTGCTCGTGCTCGGCTGTGTCCGCTTAGGGAGCTGGGTCAGTCCTTCTTGCGCCGGGTGTTGCCGCCGCGGCCGCGCAGCGGGACGCCGGCCTCCTTAAGGACGTTGTAGATGAACCCGTACGACCGGCCCGTCTCGGCGGCCAGGTCGCGGATGCTCTCGCCGCCCGCGTAGCGGGGCGCGAGCTCGGCCGCGAGCTGCGTGCGTTCGGCACCGGTGACGCGGGTGCCCCTCGACAGCGTTCGGGTCACGGGGACCTCCTGTTCCCAGAGCTGGGCGGCGGGGCCGTCCCCGCAGCTCACAGCAGTGTTGATCTACCTAACGTACACATTCCCCCCGAATCCGCCCCTGATGCGACACTATTCCGCGCGAAATCGGCCGAAGCTGGTCTTTTCCGTGGTCAACGGCGTGTCGGAACTAGACAGACGGGCCCCGGACCGCCTTCGCCTCGGCGTTCCGCAGGATCAGCGACGCGAGCGGGCCGCGGACCGGAACCGCCTGCGCGCCGGCGCCCGCCGTCGCGCCCCGGAGCGAGGCGATCTTCACGCCCGGAACGGGCTCCTCGGCGACGGCCGTCTGCTGCGACGCGGCCTCCCGCGCCGACAGGTCGGCACGGCGCAGCGGATGCCTGGGCGGCGCGAACGGGAACAGCGAGGTCTCGGTCAACCCGTCCACGACGAGCAGCTCACCGGGCTCCAGCAGCCGCCACCCCGGCTGGTCGTCCATCGGCTCGCTGGCGATCACCACGGCCGGCACCGCCGCGCCGTCGCGTCCGCTCGACCCGCCCTTGTCCGGCGACAGCACCCAGAGCTCGTTGCTCTCCGGGTAGCGCAGCGCCCACAGCCGCCCGGCCTCGGCGATCAGCAGGTTGACGGCGAACACCGGCAGCTCGGCCCCGATCCGCCGCACCGCCTCGATGATCCCGGTCGTCGTGTCGCCGTGCCGCCGGATCTCCGCGGTCACGAGGGCGAACACCAGTTCCGAGTCGGTCTCGCCCGCGACGTGCGCGCGCTCGACGTCGCTCAACCAGGTCCGGAGCGTGTCGAGCCCCTTCACCACTCCGTTGTGGGCGAACAGGCGGTCGTTCATGACGAACGGGTGGCAGTTGTGCACGGTGAGGCCGCCGACCGACGCGTCGCGGACGTGGGAGACGAACGTGTGCGACGGGACGTTGCGGGCGTGCAGGTCGAAGTCCGCGTTCTCGAAGGCGGCCAGCGGCGCCCGGTCGCGGACGGGCTCACCGCCGAGCGAGAACCAGCCGAGACCCGCGCCGTGCGGCATCCGGTGGCTCTGCGCCCGCAGGCTGGACGGCGCGTCCAGCAGCCAGTGAGCCGCCCTGACGCGGGGCCCGCCCGTGCTCATCCCGAACAGTCGGCACATGCCGTTCGCCTTTCGATATCTAGGGTGATCCCGCGCCCCGGGTCCCCGTTCGGCGGCGCGAGAGGAAGATCATAACTGCGAGTGATGGCGATTTTACCCAACGTTGCATCGGGCGTCCGGCGATTCCGGCCAGACGATCGGGGATCCCGCTCCATCGCGGCGGTCCGGCCGGCAGGGGCCTTGTCAGGCGCACCCGGCCGCGGCACTCCACCGGATCACGATCGGGCAGCCGACGATGGCTGCCGCGAATCGATTTTACGTCGCACTGCCCATGCGTTGACCTGGTTATCCACAGAACGCTGTTCGGGTGCCGTCTGTTCCGCCGGGGCCGCAGGCTGGTCGGCGTCGCCCCCTCCAGCGAGGAGAAACCATGATCGCCTTCTCTGTCCCCGCCACCACGACCACCCGGTTCGCCGTAGCCGCCGAACACGTCCCGCACGACCTCGCCGACCTGCTCCGCGACGCGAGCGGCCCCTACGCCGCGCACATCGCCGGCCGTCTCGGATCACCCCAACTGGAGGTGGTCCGCGAGGACGTCACCTGCCTCCGCTGGGACCCGCGCGGGATCAAGGCGCCCCGCCCCGAGGATCGCCACCGCGAACGCGCGTTCCAGGACGCTCCCGAGTTCGCCGTCGTCACCGCCTGCGCCCCGATCACCGACCAGCCCCGCGCCGTCCAGGTGGCGCGCGCCGCCGCCTTCCACCTGTCCGCCGCCCTCGGCGGCGTCCCCGCCGACCTCGTCACCGGCCACGTCCTGACCCCGCCCGCCGAGGAACGGACCCGTTTCGTCCTGGCCGACCAATGGCTCGGCGACGTGCTGCCGCCTTTCCGCGCCAACGGCCGCTGCACCGGACCCGACCCCGACCGCGACCCCGAGGGCGTCAACGGCTGCGCCTGCGTCCGCCTGCGCACCCGCGGCCTGCGCCGCTTCGGCCTGCCCGAACTCCAGATCACCGACGTCGCCTGCCCGCACGACCTGGCCGCCCTGAACGTCCTGCGCACCACCGCCCGCAGCCTCCTGACGGACCACTGGTCCTGGCTGTCCACCGGCCCCGCCGACCGCACCCGCGAGATCGACGCCGACCTCCCGCTCGCCGAGTCCGACTTCAGCGCCTTCTGGGGCACCGGCCGTCGCGTCCACCTCACTCCCCCGAACCCCTTCCGGGTCCGCCTCACCCTCCTCACCCAGCGCCTCCTCGCCGTGGCCCCACCCGACGACTTCACCGGCACCGTCAACGACTGGCTCTACGGCGACACACTCCCCCTGGGCATGTACGACGTCATCCACTCCCCCGCCACCCCCCAAGCCGCCTAACCCCCCCCCCCGAGCACGCCCACCCACCCCCAGCACACGCAAGGCACGTTCGGCTGCCCCGCTCACCTTCCACGCGCGGCGACAAAGACCTGCGGCGCCGCCCCGCGCAGCGCCGCAGCTACGCCCACCCGCCGCCAAAGACAAACGCCCCCAGCACACCCACCCCCAACACCCAGACCCAAGGCACGCAACCCCGAGCACACCAACAACACCAACCCACGCACACCAAGCACGCGCGGCACCAAGCACACATGGCCCAAACCCTGGCGACACCCAGCGCATGCGGGGCTACCCACAGGCGGTAGCGCCCCACGGCGTGCCGCGCTGCCCAGGCAGCGCTGCATGCAATTCAAGACATGCGATCTCATGCTGCTGGCGATCCACTTCGGCCTCGTCAAGCACGTACGGTGCCTCGCGACATGGCAGGCAACACGCTCGGCGCCCGCACAACAGGCGCGATGCCCAGGCACACACCCGCGACACCATTAGGCACGTTGTGCTTACGCTTCCGCGCGACGCCAGAAACCGACGGCTTGCCAACCCCCACACGAGACACCCAGCAGAACGCGCACCGAGCAGCATCCTGGGCACACTCAGGCAGCATGGGGCCACCCAGCAACACGTGCGGCGCCCACGCAACGCCGTGATGCCTAGGCAGCACCCGCGATGCCCAGTAACAGGCCACGATGCCAGCGGCAGGCCGCGACGCCAGCAACACACCCACCGCCCAGGCAGCAGGCGCGACGCCCGGCAACACACGCGCCGCCCGGAAGCGCGACACCGCATGGGCGACGCTCAGCATCCTGGACGACATCATGCCTGCGCGACACCGGCACACGCAGAGACCAGCACTGACGGGGCCCGGCACATGCTGCGCCAAGCGCGCGGTGGCCGCTCGCCGCACCGACGCGCGCAGCATCACCCGAGGCGCAGCATTGCATGCGCTTCCAGGTTGCTCGGAAGACTGGCTCGGGGCCGCCGATCACGTAAGGCGCCCCTCGACAGGTCAAGCACACTCGCGCCACAAGCCCCATCCAGATTCCGCTTCCGCGCCTAGCGGCGGATGCCGCGGGGCGCTGAACCTTGCACGCGGTGGACCTTCGTTGCACCGAAGCGGGCTGCGTTACATGCGGTGCACTGCAGGCGGTCTCCAATTGCACGGAAGTACGCCGCATGTCCCGTTTAGTTTCCCAGCGCGGCACTGGAGGCTGGCGGCGCGGCCTGCCCTGGCCTCGCCACACCCAGCAATGCGCGCCGCTCGGGCTCTCGACAGCCAGCACGCAGGCCGCCAAGCGATGCGCGGTGTTCGCTCGCTTGCACTGGCAGGCACCACCCCGAGGGTGGCCCTCCATTGCCTCGAGGCCCTTGGGCGCGCTTGGACGCCGGCCGAGTTGCCCGCATGGCGTTGGAGCGTGTGGGGTGTGGCGTTGGAGCGTGGGCGAGGTGGTGAGGGCGGCTCCGGACGTTCTGGCCCGCTGTCCTTCGGCGTGCTGACCCTTCGGGTTGGGTCCCCGTTGTGTAGGGGCTGCAGGGACTTGTGCGGGCGCGGGTGGCGAGGTGTGCCTGCGTACGGTCCGATGGCGAGTCTTCCCGGAGTGCTGCTATCTCCTGGATCGCCAGGCGGGGCGACACTTGTGGGGGTTTGTCGGTATTGAAGGCGATCCGATGAGCTTGGCGGCTACATGTTCATTTATTGGTGTTTTGGGATGGATGTGTTGTGTCGAGATCGGGGGACCTTACTTTCCGGTTCGCATGGGTGAACCTTCGCGTTGGTCAAGTGTGGCTGCCCTCAGGGCGCCCGATGACGACGGTTATATTCAGACAATTAAGGATGTGCAGCGCATTTCGCCGGAGTGGTGACCGGATGATCGGTGGGTCGAGTGCGAGCAATGGTCAACGCTCCGTAGCCGGATTGACTACGATCGGCATTCCGACGGTGACCAACGCGATCCCCCGGGGCGAAGATGACCCGTTTCCTGGCAGATCCCAGGATGACAGACATATTCGGCGAGATCGTCCGCTGTACCTGCGGGCTGCTCGGCTGTACCGCGGTGGCGGGCGTGATCTCCTTCAGCGCGGCGCCCGCCGATGCGGCGTCCGGACCTCGGCCGGAGCCGCGAAGATCTCTGCCGGCCCCCTGCCGGCAGAGCCTCGACCGTGACTGGTACACCTCGCAACTGTGCAGGGCGGCTTGGCTGGCGATGTTCGACGGCTCACGGAGGAGGGCGCCGGGCCTCGGGGGCGACGCGGCCCGCAGGCGGGGACGGCCCGAGAAGGAACCGAAGGCCGGGCGTCGGCGGCCCGCGCCGCCGAAACCGCTCGACAAGCCGGATCCCCGTCCCGCATCGCAGGCTCCGGACGGCGTTCCTCAGGCGCCGGTTCCGACACCGGTCCCGACGGTGACTCAGTGGGGCGGAGGAGGCGGCCAGGCCCCCGTGCGCCTGCGAGAACAGGCCGACGATGAGCCGCGGGTGCGTCCGATGCAACCGGTTCTTCTGCTCGGCCTCCTCCTCCCGGCTGCCGTCGCGATCTGCTACCCGTTCCGGCACCGGATCCTCGCGGCGGCGACCGCGGGAATGCCGGTGCTCTCCGCGTCCACCGGCGGATCCGACTCGCGGCCCCTACCGTTCACCTACCGGCCCTCCCTCGACCCGTTCGCGGTGCCCGCGCTGGCGCTCGCGGGAAGCGGTGCGGTCGACAGCGCGCGGGTGTTCGCCCTGTCCGCGCTCGACGAGCACGGAGACAGTTCTCTGGTGGTGATCCCGCGGCCCGATGCCGGCAGGCTGTTCGGGCTCGCCGAGGACGAACTGCTCGACGAGAACGCCCCGGGTCTGTTCATCCCGGGCAACCTCGATGCCGCGCTGGCCTATCTGGAGACCGAACTCGCGATCCGGCGGACCACCGGGACGGCCGCCACCCGGCGGCTTCTCCTGGTGGCCGACTGCGCGGAGGAGGCGGGTCGGATCGCCGCGCTCATCGACCGCCACCCGGGCGAGCTGTCCGCCTTGCTTCTCGGTCCATGGCCGGGCGCTCAGGCCGTCGTGGACGGCGACGGCCTGGTCGACGCTCCCTCCGCGCTGGCGGCCCATCTCCCCCAGCGCCTCCCGGCGATGTCCCGGACCGAAGCCCGCGACCGGCTCCACGCCGCGATCGCCCGCCAGAGCGATGAGGGGAGGCGTCCACCGGGGCGGCGCCACAACTCGCGGCGGACGTGACCTCCCGCCGGTCACCGGACAGGCGAGGCGCCGATCTTGCGCCGCCGTCGAAGGCTGCGAGACCGCCGATCCACGTTTCACATCGAGAGGGCCTCACAGCGCCTCTCGTTCGTACCTGGCGCTCTCGGCCCTGGTCCCGACCAGGTTGCGGATCGCGCGCCCCAGGACGGCGGGGTCCGGGGGCTGGTCGGCATCGCGGTCGAGGTAGGCGGTGCAGCGCAGCATCCATCCGCGCACGACGTCCTCGATGTCGGTCTCGGCCCGTCTCGCCCTGGCCAGGGCCCGCCGGAGTTTCTCCTCACGGACCTCCGCCGCGAGCGTCTCGTCGGCGGCGAGAGCGTGAATGTCGGCGAGCGCGTAGCGGCCGAAGCGGTCGGTTTCCAGGTTCCGCTCGCCGGCGATCCGGTCGAAGGTCTTCCGTGGCCAGCCGAGGATCGTCACCGCCCCACCGGGGTCGACGCTGTCGAACAGCGGCCCCTTCCGGGCGGAGACGACCTCGCGGACCGCGGCGGGATCGAGGGCGTCGAGGTCGCGCAGGAGGTAGAGCGGATGTCCGCGGAAGCTGCTGACGACATCGAGGCCGTCCCGGGCCACCAGCACCTCGACGTCGCGGCGTTCGACGTCGAGGCCCGTGCGCACGGCCAGCCGCGCGGCGGCGCGGATCGCTCCGACCGGAGGGTCCTCGCCGAACCGTGCGACCACCTGGCCGGACCGGTTCGCGCATTCGTCGACGAGCCGGGCCGACCACCGTTCGCCTTCGAGGTCGGGTTCGGGGAGCAGGCCGTGCTCCCGGCCGAGGCGCAGCTGCCATCGGGTCAGTCCGAGCCGAGCGGCGAGCTGGTTCGGTCCGAGGTCTCGGCCTGTGGTCTGTGCGGGCATGGTCGCGCCTTCCGTGTTCGGGATGTGACGCGGAACAGCCTCGCCCACGGTGGCCCGCCGCAATAGTGGAACGCCATTCTGTGGACAAGCCGAAGAAACTCGTGGCTAATGTCCTGGTTCGCGACCTTCAGAAGGCGCAGGGAAGGGATTTGATCCCGTTGATGAAGCTCGTGCGCTGCCGTACGGGGGCGGAGGTGGCGTGCAGGTCGGGAAGGCGCGTGTAGAGCTCCCGCAGCAGCACCGTGACCTCGCGGCGGGCGAGATGGGCGCCGAGACAGAAATGCGGCCCAGGCGCCCCGAATCCGACGTGGGGATTCGGCGAGCGCGTGATGTCGAACGCGTGCGGGTCGTGGAACACGGCGTCGTCGCGGTTGGCCGAGTTGTAGTACAGCACCACCCTTTCGCCGGCCTTGTACAGGTAGCCGCACAGCTCGTAGTCCTGCGAAAGCGTGCGCCGCATCCACGTCACCGGTGTCGCATAGCGAACGACCTCCTCCACCGCTCCGGGAAGGCGGCCCTCCACGTCGGCGACGAGCAGCGCGCGCTGCTCCGGATGCTCGGTGAGGAGGGCGAGCGCATGCGACAGCGCGTTGCGGGTCGTCTCGTTCCCCGCGACGACCAGGAGAGTGAAGAAGCGGGCCAGTTCCACGGTCGTGAGCGACTCCCCGTCCACGTTCGCGTGGGTCAGCGCAGTGACGAGGTCGTCCGCCGGCTCTTCGCTGCGCAGCCGCCCCAGTTCGCCCATGAGCTCGTGCAAGTGGGCGAACTTGTCGCGCAGCGTCGTGATGCGGTCCTCGCCGGCCGGGCCGACATAGTCGGGGTCGCCGATCGCCAGGATCATGTTGGTGGCGTCGATGACCCCGCCGTACTCCGAGTCGGGGATGCCCATCATGGAGCAGATGATCCGCAGGGGCATCGGCATCGCGACGTGCTCGACGAAGTCGCAGGGGCCGCGCTCGGCGAGTTCGTCGACGATCCGGCGGGCGAGGACGGTGACGTCCCCGGCGAACCGCTCGACCATGCGCGGGGTGAACGAGCGGGAGACGATCCGGCGGAGCCGCGCGTGCCGGGGGTCGTCCATGCTGATCATCGAGCCGGAGTACTCGGCGATCGCCTCCGGCGGGTCGACGAGGCTGACCGCCGTGGGTTGCGAGCTGAACACCTCGGGACGGCGGCTGGCCTCGGCGACCTGCTCGTACCGGGTCAGGGCGTAGAAGCCGGGTTCGTCCTGCAAGGGGCAGTAGACGGGATCCTTCGCGGATCTCAGGCCGGCGAACACCTCGTCGCGTTCGGCCTGGGACGCCGCCCAGAAGTCCAGGCTGGACAGTCGCGTCTCGACAAGGGAGGGCATCGACCGGGCCGCCTTCCGCCGGGGAATCGCCGTCCACAGGCTAACGCGGAGGTCTCCGGAATGCGATCAGTCGAACGCCCTGCGCTACAGGGAAGGAAGGGACGTGTATCGGAAGCGCGCGCGGGCGGGCTGCGAGCCCGCCCGCTGCGCACTATGTCGTCACTTGGGACGATGCAGCCGACTGGCGGGGAGCGAAGACTCCCCCTCGCGGGCCGGTGATGTGACCGAGGCCGGTCAGCGCGCGGACGGGTCCACGTAGTGGCGCTCGCCCGGTCCCACGTACACCTGCCGGGGACGGCCGATCTTCGTCGTGGTGTCGTTCATCATCTCGCGCCACTGGGCGATCCAGCCGGGGAGCCGGCCGAGCGCGAACAGCACGGTGAAGGCGTTCGTGGGGAAGCCCATCGCCTTGTAGATGACGCCGGTGTAGAAGTCCACGTTCGGGTAGAGCTTCCGCTCGACGAAGTAGTCGTCGCTGAGGGCGACCTCCTCGAGGCGCATGGCGAGGTCGAGGAGCGGGTCGGACTTGCCGAGCGCCCCGAGCACCTTGCTGGTGGCCTTCTTCACGACCGCGGCGCGCGGGTCGTAGTTGCGGTACACGCGGTGCCCGAAGCCCATGAGCTTGACGCCGGGCTCCTTCTTCTTGACCCGCTCCACGAACGACTCGATGTTGTCGCCGTTCTCGTGGATGCGCTCCAGCATCTCCAGGACGGCCTGGTTGGCGCCGCCGTGGAGCGGCCCGAACAGGGCGTCGACGCCTGCGGAGACGGACGAGAACAGGTTGGCCTGGCTGGAGCCCACCAGCCGCACCGTGGAGGTGGAGCAGTTCTGCTCGTGGTCGGCGTGCAGGACGAAGAGCATGTCTAGCACCCGCACGATCTCGGGGTCGATCTCGTACGGCTCCGTGGGCAGCCCGAACGTCATGCGGAGGAAGTTCTCCACGTACCCGAGCGAGTTGTCGGGGTACAGCAGCGGCTGCCCGTTGGAGGTCTTGTACGCGTAGGCCGCGATGGTGGGGAGCTTGGCGATGAGCCGGATGCTGGACTGGTCGACCTGCTCGGGGTCGAACGGGTCCAGGCTGTCCTGGTAGAAGGTCGACAGCGCGCTGACCGCCGACGACAGGACCGCCATCGGGTGGGCGCGGCGCGGGAAGGCGGAGAAGAAGGCGCGGAACTTCTCGTCGAGCAGCGTGTGCTTGCGGACGCTGTCGGTGAACTCGTCCAGCTGGTCGGTGGTCGGCAGCTCACCGTAGATCAGCAGGTAGGCCACCTCGAGGAAGGACGATTTCTCCGCCAGCTCCTCAATGGGATAACCCCGGTAGCGGAGGATGCCCGCCTCACCGTCGATATAGGTGATCGCCGATGTGGTGGACGCGGTGTTGGTGAAACCGGGGTCGAGTGTGACGTGCCCCGTCTCCTTCATGAGGCTTCCCACCCGCAGGCCCGAAGGGCCCTCCGTCGACTCCGTTACCTCGAGGGGCATCCGGCCGCCCGCGTGGTTGAGTTCGAAATCCGACATATGCGCTCGCTCCCAACTCCGTCCACACCTGCGTAGACGTTCCAGTTCTTCATCGTATCGAGGTGATCATATGGCCTGATCGGCGGCCATCTCGTTGACGCCGCGACCGTGCGGATGTTGCGCTGAGTACATGACCGACAACAGTGCCGCGGGGCTGGTCGCCCGAGCGCGCGCGGACATCGCGGCGAAGGCGGCCGGCAACCGCTTCCTGGACCTGCTCGAAACAGGCGACCTGCCCCGGGAACGCCTGGTCCGGCTGGCCGCCGAGGAGTATCGGATCGTCGGTAGCGATCAGCGCAGCTTCGCGCTGCTGGCGGCGCGTTTCCCGGTACCGCCGGCGGGTGGGTTGTTCCTTGGGCTGGCGCAGGGCGAGGCGGAGGCGCTCCGGCTGCTCGGTCGTTTCGCCACCGCCCTCGGCGAAAGTGAGAAGAATCTCAGAGCCCATGAGCCTCTTCCGCTCGCGCAAGCGTATCCCGCCTACGTTGCGCAGCGCGCCGCCTTCGGCACGTCCACGGAAGTGGCCTTGGCCATGCTGGCCAACCTGGAGGAGTGGGGCGCCTACTGCGCCCGTACGGCCACGGCGCTTCGCGAGCGCTATGGATTCGATGAGGAGGCCGTGGGGTTCTTCTCGTTCTTCGCCGAGTCGCCGCCGGGCTTCGAGGAGCAGGCGCTCGAAGTGATGGCCGCAGGATTGGCCTCCGGTGACGACCCCGTGGAGGCATCCCGCGCGGCCCGCCTCCTGCACGCGTACGAGACCGCCTTCTGGGATGCGCTGGTGGACGATCTGCCCTGACCGGCCTTCTATATCGCGGGCATGACGCCGCTCAAGGCGCGGCCGGGGAGTCATGCCTGCTCGGGTGGTTCGACCAGGGTGGGCTGCTCCGCGGTCACTTCGATCAACGTCCGTTCCTGAACGTCGATGAGGTCCCCTATGCCGTCCGTCAGTTCGTCCTCTCCGTAGACGGCGTCGAGGAGCGTGGACAGTGCGGTGAGGACCTGCTCGGGTGAGGGCCGTTCCTCCGGGTCCTTGACCAGGCAGCGTGTCACGAGCCCGCGCATGGGGTCGGGCAGGCGGTCGAGGTCGGGACGGCCGTACACGATGCGTCCCCGCACCTTGTGGCCGGTGCCGAACGGCGCGGAACCGGTCGCCGCGTAGACGAGCGTGGCGCCGAGCGAGAACACGTCGCTCTTGGAGGTGACGGGCTCGCCGAGCGCCTGTTCGGGCGACATGTAGGCGGGCGTGCCCAGGATCTCCGAACGCGCCAGCGGCAGTGCGTCCAGCGGCCGGGCGATGCCGAAGTCGATGACGCGCGGACCGTCCGACGCCAGCAGGACGTTCGAGGGTTTCAGGTCCCGGTGGACGATCCCCGCACGGTGGATCGCGATCAGCGCCTCCCCCAGGCCGGCTCCCAGTCTGCATGCCGCCTGCTCAGGTAGCGGTCCCTTCTCCCGGACGACATCGGCCAGGCTCACACCGCGGATGTACTGCGTCGCGAGCCACGGCCTCTCCGCGTCGGGGTCCGCGTCGACGACGGCCGCGGTGTAGAAGCCGCTGACCGCCTGGGCGGAGACGACCTCGCGGCGGAACCTCGCCCGCCAGCGCGGATCGCCCAGCAGCTCCTCTCTGATGACCTTCACGGCGACGAGCCGCCGGCTCGGTGAGGTGCCGAGGAAGACCTCGCCCATCCCGCCCGAGCCGAGCCGTGCGACCACACGGTAGGGGCCGATCATCCGGGGTGCTTCAGGCTGCATGGGCGATGAATCCGATCATGGTGGGCGCGGCTTCATCGTGCCACGGGCGGCCCCCTTCCAGCCGGTCAGTCCCAGGGCAGCTCGCTCCGTTCCCGCCAGTAGCGATCCGGCGCGATGCTCAGGCGGGCCAGCACGTCCGCCTCCTGCTCACTCAGGGACACCCGCGTCGCCGCCAGGTTGGTCTCCAACTGGCCTGGGCTGACGGCTCCGATCAGGACGGTGTCCGCCCAAGGGCGGCTCAGCGCGGCGGCCAAGGCCAGCGCGTCGGCGGTGGCCTCCTTCTCGGACGCCATGGCGGCCAACGCGCTCGGCGGCCGTACGGCGAGGCGGCCGTTCGCGAGCACCTCCTTGAGCAGGACGTGCAGACCGGCCGTATGAGCCTCTTCTAGCGCCGCTTCGGCGGACGTCTCCAGGAGATTCCAGGTCGATTGCACGGTGCTGAACAGCCGCTTGCCGGAGACCTCGAGCTCCAAGGCACGGCGGATGGTGTCGGCCTGTCCAGGACCGGAGGTCGAGAACCCGACCCGAACGCCCTGGGCGGCCGCTTCGGCCAAGGTCTCCTGAAGCCCCGCGTCGTCGAAGAGCGGGCTCTCCTGCGTGAGCGAATGGACCTGATAGACCGAAAGGCGGTCCCCTAGAAGCGCGCGCGTCTCCGCGTACTGGGCACGATAACGATCGGCGCTGTGCTCCTTGACCTCGTGCACGGGGGCGTCGATCCTCCAGTCCCCCACGTACGTGTAGCCCCACTTACTGGAGATGGTCAGATCGTCCGGCATACGGGCGGCTAGCCATTCCCCTAGGAACTCCTCAGCGCGCCCGTACGACCGCGCGGTGTCCACCCACCTGATCCCTGCCGCGTACGCACTGTCCAGAAGGCTCCAGGTAGCGTGGCGCATCTGCTCGACACCACGGTCCTCGGGCAACTCTTGCGTCCTGCCCACGTTGATATAGGCCGGACGACCCACCGCCGCCAAGCCGATCCCCAGACGTCCTGTCGCATTCATGCTTTCAGCCTCCCACGCCAGGGCGAGACGTGCGGCGGCGGCCGCGATGAGCGCCTCGAAGGGCCTGATCGTCGGACATTTCTCCAGCTTTCGGCGGCAAATGGCGGCCCTTATCCACAGAACCATGTTCAGGTCCCGTTTCGGCCGCGTCCCCCCGAGGCTTGACGACGTCACGAGAACCCGTCAGGGCCCGAAGGGGGCTTCCTTTGTCCATCACCATCACCGTTCCCGAGGAGACCATCACCCGGTTCGTCGTCGCCGCCGACCGGACTCCCGACGACGTTGCCACCGCACTCCGGCAAGGCCTGCCGGGCAGACTCGGCGCCGCGACGCTCCAACGGCTCGGCACGCCCGCCCTGATGGTCGCCGCGCACAAGGCCGAGGTGTCGCCGTGGGATCTGCGGTCGGTGGCGAGCACCGATCCGGAGGATGCCGAACGAGCCCGCCGCAGCGACTGGCACGTCGGAGTGACCTCGGTACTGCAGGTCGCCGATCTCCCGGTCGGCCCGCACATCAGCCGCACCGC
The DNA here is from genome assembly GCF_014706005.1 of Actinomadura sp. RB99. Taxonomy (NCBI): domain Bacteria; kingdom Bacillati; phylum Actinomycetota; class Actinomycetes; order Streptosporangiales; family Thermomonosporaceae; genus Actinomadura; species Actinomadura sp. RB99. Next base: position 48,012 of record NZ_JABMCA010000022.1, read on the forward strand.
GGCCGAGGTGCTGGCCGAATCGCTGGGCGGCGTCCCCGTCGACGTCGACATGAACCAGGCCGTGCACCCGCTGCCCGTCCCCCGCCAGGAGCAGTTCGTGCTCGCGGACGACTGGACCGGCGCCGTGCTCCCGCCCTACCGGAACGCCGGCCGGTGCACGGCCGACGAGGACGAGATCGACGGCTGCTCCTGCGTGGCGATCACCACTCGGGGCCTGCGCCGCTTCGGTCTCCCCGAACTGGAGATCACCGGCGTGGCCTGCCCCCATGACCTCGCCGCGCTGAACGTCCTCCGGACGACCGCCCAAAGGCTGCTGCCCCTCGGCAGGCACCGAGGCGAACACGTCCTCCATTCGGAACTCGTGCTGACGAGCGCCGATTTCTCGGCGTTCTGGGGCAGCCGGGAGCAGGTCTGGGATGACGGCCCGATTCCCGTGCGTCTCGTGCAGACCGGGCCTCGTCGTCTCTCGATCCAGGCACCGGAGGACTTCCCGGGCTCTCTCAACGAGTGGCTCTGGGACGAATTGCCGCCCGTTCTCCATCACTATCTGAGCTGTGAGCCGGACAACGCCGATCCGGATTGAGCGGCCGGGCGCCGTCACCGCCGGGCCGCCCGCACGGCCGCAGCACGCCGGTTAACGTCGTTCGGCATGCGGAACCAACAGGAGCCGGGCTCCCTGGAGAAGGTCCTCGCGGACATCGCCGCGGAACGTGCCGCGCAGGACCGGACGTGGGGCGTCCAGGAGTTTCCGGACGGCAGCGGCCCGGCGTTCGCCGGAGAGGCCGACAAAGCCAAGGACGACTGCGCCGACGCATGGTCGCGCGGCGAGCTGACATGGCGGCACGTGCTCGCCGAAGAGTTCCACGAGGCGCTCGCCGAAACCGAACCCGCGCCGCTGCGGAACGAACTGGTGCAGACGGCCGCCGTGGCCGTGAAATGGATCCAGTCGCTGGACCGCCGGAACGGTGCGACCGAGCATCGTCCCAAGGAGGGCGGCGGGCGCACCGAGAAGCTGGTCCGCGACCGCATCCCCGACCTCGTTCGGAGCACCGGCCGGCGACCGGAGACCCGGGTCGCCGCCCCCGGGGAGTACGCGTCGCTCCTGCGCGCCAAGCTCTACGAGGAGGCCGGCGAGTACGTGGCGAGCGGCGATCCCGCAGAACTCGCCGATCTCCTGGAGGTCGTCCACGCGCTAGCCGCGCTCCACGGCATGAGTCCCGCCGACCTGGAGGCGAGCCGCTCCGCGAAGCACACCGAAAGAGGGGGCTTCTCCGGGCGCATCGTGCTGCGGCTACAACCGTAGCCGCGACCTCCGCCGCCGCGGGCTGCCGCAATGACCCAGCGCAGGACGGCGCGATGGCCGTGGTAGGTACTGGCGTAGTCGCCTTGGCACGTACTGGCGCGAGGCTCTCTGCACAGGCCGACGCAAAGGCCCGACGCGGAGGCGCAATGGCCTTGGCACGAGCTGACGCGGTGGCCCCGGCTCGGACTGACGCGCTGACCCTGGCGCAGGCCAGCGCAATGGCCTTGGCGAAGGCTGGCGCGATGGCCGCGGCGCGGAGGCGCAAGGGTCTTGGCGCGGGCCGGCGCGAGGACCCCGGCTCGGGCTGACGCGATGGCTCTGGTACGTACTGGCGCGCTGGCCTTGGCGTGGGCTCGCGATGGCCCGGGCGCGGGCTGGCGCCTCGGCCCGGCGTGGGGTGGCGTGGGGCGGGCTGGTGCGCTGGTCCGGTGAGGGAGGGGTTCAGGGCCAGATTCGGCGGAGGGTCCAGGGACCGGCGCCGCCGCCGGCGGGTCCGACCACCTCGGCGATCGCCGGACCGTCCGGCGTCGTGACCTGGAGCCGGTAGAAACGGGCCTCGCCGGGTTCCTGCCACTGCTCCAGCACCCGGCGCACCTGGAAGCAGCCGCGCGCACCGGTGATCTGGAAAGGATGGCCCGCCGGGGTGGTCTCCGCGGAGACGGGTTCGTCGATCAGCACGAGACCAGACCCTAGCCCGAACATGTGTTCGAGCAAAGCCGGGCCGACCGTCCGTGTCACTGCGAAGTGTCTGCGGGGGCGGCGGGTTGCGGCCCAGAGAAGCAAGCCAGGAAACGAGCGGCCAGGTCGGGGGCTCCCTGGAGGAAGGGAGAGTTCGCAGGCAGGGAGGACCGGCCGAACACGAGGGACCTCAGAGTGGCGACGTCGGTGTCGAAGGTGGCGTCCGCGCGGACGGGTTCGTCCGCCCGGGCTACGTGGAGGTGGCCGGAGCGGATCTCGGCCACGAACAGATGGTCGTCGAAGCGGAGCGCGACGCGAACGTCCAGCCCCTGGGCCGCAGTCGGGTCGAAGGTCGTTCTGAGGGCGAGCATCATCGCATCGACGCTCATCTCGGTGTCGTGGGCACCGAGAGGGCTCTTGCGGCCCCACTCCGCGAGGGCGAGCAGGACCGGTTCGAGTTCGCGGCCGCGCGGGGTCAGTTCGTAGACCCGCGTGCTGGCGGGCGGGCCCAGGGTGCGGCGGTGAACGATCCCGCCCTCCTCCAAGTCGCGCAGCCGCTGAGAGAGGACGTTCTGGCTCATGCCCGGGAGGCCCCGGCTCAGTGCCGCGAACCGCTTAGGACCGAACAGGAGTTCGCGGACGACGAGCAGCGCCCACCGCTCCCCTACGGCATCCAGCGCCCGGGCGATGCCGCACGGATCGTCATACCGCCTTCGTCCCGTCATGCCGGAATGGTAGGTGAAGCTCCTAATTCAGGAGTCCGCACTGCTGATTTGTCAGTGGCCGCCGATAGCGTCGGCCAGGGCGGCCACGAGAAGAGGAGCACGAGAATGGCAACGTACGTCCTCGTTCCGGGGGCGGGTGGAGGCGCCTGGTACTGGCACCTCCTCGTCCCCGAACTCCAGGCCCGCGGGCATGAGGCGATCGCCGTCGACCTGCCCGCGGCCGATGAATCGGCCGGGCTCACGGAGTACGCGGACACCGTGGTCGAGGCGATCGGCGATCGCACCGGGATCATCCTGGTAGCCCAGTCGATGGGCGGCCTCACCGCACCGCTCGTGTGCACGCGCGTACCGGTGGCGCTGCTCGTCCTGCTCAACGCGATGGTCCCTGCGCCGGGCGAGACCGGAGGTGAATGGTGGACCAACACCCGTCAGGCGGAGGCCATGGCCGAACAGGCGGCTCGTGAGGGGCGGCCGATGCCGGCCGAGTTCGACCCGGAGGTCACCTTCTTCCACGACGTCCCACCAGAGGTGACCAGCGAAATGTTGGCTCGAGGCGAGCAGCCGCAGTCGCAGAAACCCTTCGAGGAGCCCTGGCCCCTGGACTCGTGGCCGGACACGCCGACCGTGTTCCTCCAGGGCCGGGACGACCGGCTCTTCCCCCTGCCCTTCCAGCGCAGGGTCGTGCGCGAGCGCCTGAACATCCCGGTCGACGAGCTGCCGGGCGGTCACCTCGTCGCGCTCAGCCGACCCAAAGAGCTCGCCGACCGGCTGGAGGAGCACCGGATCCGGAACATCGGCTCGAAGGTTTCGTAACACTGCCACCGGACCCGCCGAGCCCGTCGAGCCTGCCGAAAGCGACCGAGCCGGCGCACCCAGTGATAGCGGCCCGATCGGTCCGGGAGGCGGCCCCGGCCGCTTGGGCGGGCTGGTGCGGCCGATGGAGGGTGGGGATGCCGGCTTGGCGGTGGGTGGAACGGGTGGTGGTCAGTCGGCGCCGATGTTGTGGGCGAGGGCGGGAGGGAGGGGATAGAGGCGTTCCTTGGGCAGCAGGGCCTTGGCCTGCGCGGTCCGGCCGGCCTGGAGGAGTCCGTGAATCTTGCGGACCAGCGGCGTCCGGTCATCGATGGCGAGGATCCAGTCGTCGACGTAGCGGTCCACGATATGGCGGCTCAGGCCGACCTGGATGCTCCGCACTTCCCGCTTGCTGCCGTTGATCGAGCGCTCGGGGTCCCACTGGACGTGGACGTGCGCGTGCGCGAAGCGGCGGCGCCATTCGTCGGAACTGCGGAAGACACGGCGGTCCGGGTCGGTCGGGACGGCTTGGGCGAGGGCCTCCTCCCAGCCCGCGCGGGTGATCCGGACGGCGAGGACGGTCTCCTGGCCGGGCTTGCGGGCCCAGTTGCTGCGGGCCATCAGCCACAGGAACGACGGCTTGATCCAGGTCATCCGGGTGCGCGAGAACGGAGGGACGAAGGTGCCGTGCCGCGCCGCCGGGCCGCCGATGTCCGGGCCGTATGCCTGGTAGACGGTGATCGACTCGCGGTCATGGACGGCGCGGATCTCACGTGTGCGCATGGTGCCGCCACGGTGCCGCAGGGCGCGCGTCCGGTTCAACCGGATTTCGCGGCCGCGGACCTGCGGCGGTGGGCCTTCTGCCGGCAGGCGGCGCCGCAGAACCGCGCCGGGCGGCCGGTACGTGCGGCCGCCAGCGGGGTACCGCAGACCTCGCAACGGCTTTCGTTACGTGACATCGTCGGACTTTCGTCACGAAGTTTCGTTACGGCGGCGGGGCGGAGCGCGTCGCAGGCGAGTGCGGTCATGCGGCCGGGCGGCCCGTCGGCGCGCCGCATCCGCTCGGTGACCACGCACCCGGCCATCAGGGCTCGCACATCGCGCAGGTCGATGTCGGCGCGCACGTCACCGGCCGCTTGGGCCCGCTGGAGCAGCGCGCCGAGGGCCGCGTTGAACTCCTCCTCGACGCCGGCCGCGAACGCCTTGATGCCTTCCTCCAGCGCCAGCGCCTCGCAGATGGCGTGGTTGAACATCGCGCGCTCGACGACCCACATCAGGAATCCGTAGAACCGCTCGCCCGGATCGTCCGCGTCGGCCAGTGACCTCGCCTCCTCGATGATGCTCTCGAAGCGCTCGGTGATGACGGCCGTGAACAGGGCCTCCTTGGTCGGGAAGTTGCGGTAGACCGTTCCGGCGCCGACGCCGGCGCGGCGGGCGATGTCGTCGAGCGGGACGAGCCGCCCTTCGGCCGCGAACGCCTCCAGGGCGGCCTCGAGGATCCGGGTCCGGTTCCGGCGCGCGTCCGCGCGGCGCGGCTCGGCCGCGGTACGGCGGCGCGACACCGCCTCAGCGCGGCGGCGCGACTCGGTCTCGGCGCTAGGGGCCGGCTCGGTCTCGGCGCTAGGGGGCGGCTTGGTCTCGGCGCTAGGGGGCAGCTTGGCCGCCTCCGCGTGGCGCGACTCCACTTCAGTGCGGCCGCGCGGCTCAGTCTCGGCGCTAGGGGGCGGCTCGGTCTCGGCGCTAGGGGGCGGCTTGGCCGCGGCCGCGCCGCGCGGCTCTGCCTCGGTGCCGCGGCGCGGCTCGGCCTTGGTGCGGCTGCGCTGCGCGGGCTTGGCGCGGCGGGGCGGATCGTCGGGCACGGGCGGCTCGTCCTTTGACAAACGGGGCGATCGTTCCGGTAATGTCCTAAGCGGGTTGACAGTTCCGATTGTACGGCCGAAGGAGACGGCATGGGCGAGGACGCGGTGCGCGAGGCGAGGCGGAGGCTGGGGCGGATCGGGGCGGCGCTGGTGACACCGCTCGCGCCGGCGGACGAGTGGCGGCGGGCGGCCCGCCGGGTGGAGGACGCCGGCTACGGATCGATCTGGGTGAACGAGGCGATCGGCGGCCGGGAGGTGTTCACGCAGCTCGGCGTGATGCTCGCGGCCACCGAGCGGGTCGTGCTCGGGTCGGCGATCGCGAACCTGTGGGCGCGGCATCCGGCGACGATGCAGGGGGCCGCGTCGGTGCTGGCCGACGCCTACCCCGGACGGCTCGCGCTCGGCATCGGCGTCAGCATTGGCGCGGTCGTCGAGCGGAGCGGCCAGACGTGGAGCAGCCCGATCGCCCGCATGCGCGATTACCTCGACGGGATGGACGCCGCCGTGCCGGAGGCACCGGCACCGGAGGTCCCCTTCCCTCGGCTGCTCGCGGCGCTGGGGCCGAAGATGCAGGGACTGGCCGCCGAACGCGCGGACGGGATGCTGCCCGCGATGATGCCCGCCGAGCACACGCGCCGCGCGCGGGAACTGCTCGGCCCGGACAAGCTGCTGATCGCCATGCAGCCGGTGATCCTCGAGACCGATCCGGAGAAGGCGCGCGGCATCGCCCGCCAGGCCGGAGCGTTCTCGCTCCCGGGGTCCCCTTACATCGGGGCGCTCAAGAAGCTCGGCTTCTCGGACGCGGACCTCGCCGACGGCGGCTCCGACGAGCTCATCGACGCCTGCTTCATCTGGGGGGACGAAGCCGCGGTGGCCAAGGACGTCAGTGCCTATCTGGAGGCGGGGGCCGACCATGTGTGCGTGACGGTGTTCCAGCCGGACCTCGCCTCGTCCGCCGACCAGTTCGAGCGCCTGGCCCCGTACCTGTTGAACGACTGACCCCGCGGCCCGCGTCCGGGCGGAGCGCCGGTGAGCCGTCAGCGGGGGCGGACCAGGCCGGTCTCGTAGGCGGCGATCACCAGCTGGGCCCGGTCGCGGGCCTGGAGTTTGGCCAGGAGACGGCCGATGTGGGTCTTCACCGTCGCGGGGCTGAGGTGCAGGTGCTCGGCGAGTTCGGTGTTGGACAGGCCGCGGGCGATGAGGGCGAGGACCTCGCGCTCGCGGTCGGTCAAGGCGCCGAGGCCGGCGGGCGGCGGGCCCGCGGGGGCGGGCCGGCGGACGAACTCGGCGATCAGCCGGCGGGTGACGGTCGGGGCGAGCAGCGACTCGCCGGAGGCCACCACGCGGATCGCCGACAGCAGGTCGGCGGGCGGGGTGTCCTTCAGCAGGAAGCCGCTGGCGCCGGCCCGCAGCGCCGCGTAGACGTAGGAGTCCAGGTCGAACGTCGTGAGGATGAGGACGCGGACGTCCGGCAGGTCGCGGCTGATGCGCCGGGTCGCCTCGATGCCGTCCATCTCGGGCATCCGGACGTCCATGAGGACGACGTCGGGCCGCTCGCGCTCGGCGAGTTCGACGGCCTCCGCGCCTGTGCCGGCCTCGCCGACGGCGCGCAGCCCCGGCGCGGTGTCGATCAGGACGCGGAAGCTGCCGCGTACCAGGGTCTGGTCGTCGGCGACGAGGACGCGCAGTTCCAACGCACTCCTAGGCTTCGTAGGGGAAGGCGGCGGCGACGGCGAAGCCGCCTTCCGGGCGGGGGCCGGCGGTGAAGTCGCCGCCGTACATCATGACGCGCTCGCGCATCCCGATGAGACCGTGGCCTGGGGCGCCGGGAAGGACGCGGACGCCGGGGCCGTCGTCGTCCACCTCGATGCGGACGCGTCCGCCGCCGGCCTCGACCAGGACCCGGCAGCGGGCGGGCGCGGCGTGCTTGACGACGTTGGTGACGGCCTCCTGGACGATCCGGTAGGCCGCGAGCGCCACGCTCTCCGGCAGGTCGCCCGCGCGGACGTCGAGGTCGACGTGGACCCCGGCCATGGCGGCGCGTTCGGCCAGCCCCGGCAGGGAGCCGAGGCCGGGTGAGGGGGCGAGGCCGGGCTCGTCGGCGCGCAGGACGCCGAGGAGGTGGCGCATCTCGCCGAGCGTGCCGCGGCTGGTGGACTCGATGACGCGCAGCGCGTCGAGGGCCTCCTGCGGCCGGGCCTCGGCGACGTGGACGGCGACGCCGGCCTTGACGGCGATGAGGCTCATGCTGTGCGCGACGATGTCGTGCAGTTCGCGGGCGATGCGGAGGCGTTCCTCGCCGACGGCGGTCTCCGCGAGGCGGCGGGCGGCCTGGGCGGTGTAGGCGCGGCGGTCGCGGACGGCGCGGCCGAGGGCCCAGGACGCGCCGAGGACGGCGATGCCGAGCAGCACGCGGCCGAGTTGCTCGGCCTGCCAGTTCTTCGGCCCGATGAGGGCGCCGCCGAAGATGACGATCGCGCTCAGCACGCCGATCGCCCGTGTCGGGACGAAGCGCACGCGGGGCAGTTCCAGCGCGAGCGGGTAGAGCGCGTACGCCGCCCCGATGTAGAAGTCCCATGGCAGGTCGAGGACTAGGGCCAGGGTGGACGCGGCGAGGACGGCGCCGAAGACCGGGACGGGCCGGATCCGCCGGGCGCCGAGCGGCAGTCCCATCGCGGCGGCGACGGGCACGGCGAGCAGCGCCGACGTCTCGTGCCCGCCGGAGAACAGCAGCAGGAACAGCGTGTAGAGGACCGCGACCGCGATGTCCAGGCGGATCGGTCGCCGCGGGCCGGTCCGCCGGGCGTGCGGGGAGGCCGGCTCGGATTCGTGCACGTCACGACGGTAGCCGGACGGTGCGGCCGGGCGCGTCGTGCCGGCGGACGTCAGACCTGGGTCCGATGCGGCGGCGCGGTCTCGGAGCACGGTCGGACGGGCGGGTCCCGACCGGGTTCCGATGTGCCGGAGCGGCGTCCGGCGGGAGCGTTGACGGCATGATCGAAGTGAGGGAGCTGACCAAGCGCTACGGCGGGACCGTCGCCGTGGACCGCCTGTCGTTCCAGGTGCGGCCGGGGGCGGTGACGGGGTTCCTCGGCCCGAACGGCGCCGGGAAGTCGACGACGATGCGCGTGCTGCTGGGGCTGGACGCGCCGTCGTCGGGCGCGGCGCTGGTGAACGGCGGCCCGTACACGGCGCTGCGGCGGCCGTTGCACGAGGTGGGGGCGCTGCTGGACGCGGGGGCGGTGCACGGCGGCCGCCGCGCGTTCGACCATCTCGGCTGGCTGGCGCGCAGCAACGGGATCGGGACGCGGCGGGTGGCGGAGGTCCTGGAGCAGGTCGGCCTGGCGGGCGTCGCGCGCAAGCGGGTGGGCGGGTTCTCGCTCGGGATGCGGCAGCGGCTCGGGATCGCGGCGGCGCTGCTCGGCGACCCGGGCGTGCTGTTGTTCGACGAGCCGGTGAACGGGCTGGACCCGGACGGGGTGCGGTGGATCCGCGAGCTGATGCGGGCGCTGGCCGCCGAGGGCCGGACGGTGCTGGTGTCCAGCCATCTGATGAGCGAGATGGAGCTGACCGCGGACCGGCTGGTCGTCATCGGGCGCGGCCGGCTGATCGCGGACACCTCGGTGCGGGAGCTGGCGGACCGGTTCGCGCGCGGGGTGCTGGTCCGGTCGCCGCGTCCGGAGGAGCTGGTCGGGGTGCTGGCGGCGGCGGGCGGCACGGTCGAGGCCGCGCCGGGCGGCGCCCTGTCGGTCGCGGGGCTGGACGTGACGGAGATCGGTGACCGCGCCGCCGCGCACGGGATCCCGCTGTACGAGGTGACGCCGCGGAGCGCGTCGCTGGAGGAGGCCTACATGGAGCTGACGGCGGGCAGCACCGAGTTCGGGGCGGTGAGGGCGTGATCGACGCGCTGGCGGCGGAGTGGTGGAAGCTGCGCTCGGTGCGCTCGACGTTCGCCGTGCTCGGCACGGTCGCGACGTTCGCGCTCCTGTGCGTCGTGTGGTCGCTGTACGCGGCGCACTACTGGGACGGTCTGTCGCAGGCGCGGCGCGCGGCGTTCGAGTCCGCGCCGCCGGAGCAGCCGCTCGCGATCGCTCTGCCGGTCTGCGCGGTGCTGCTCGGGGCGCTGCCGGTGACGTCGGAGTACGCGTCCGGAATGATCCGGACGAGCCTGGCCGCGATCCCGCGCCGTCGGATGCTGTTCTACGCGAAGGCGGCGGTTCCGGGCGCGGCGATGTTCGCGGCCGCACTTGCGAGCTTGGCCGTCGGGGTCGTGGCGGGGAAGGCGGCCGCGAACGGCCGTCCAATGCGCGGGTTCGACGCCTCGTTCCTCGACCACGTCCCGTACGTGCTGGCCATGGCGGTGACGACCGCGGCGATCGCGCTCATGACGACCGGCCTGGCGGCGGTGCTCCGCTCCACCGCGGGGACGATCACGGCCGGGATGGCGGTGCTGTTCGTGGTGCCGCCCGTCGCGAACCTGCTGCCGGATCCGTGGGGCGAGCGGGTCTGGGCGGTGCTCCCCGAGAGCCTCGCGGGGCGGATGGCCTCGCCGCCGGGCGCCTCCCCCGCGCGGGACGGCCTCCCGCCGGCGTCCTCCGCCCTGCTCCTGGCCGCGTACGTGGTGGTCGCCCTGGGCGTCGGCGCCCGCATGTTCGGACGGCGGGACGCGTGATGCTCGACGCCGTCGCCGCCGAATGGTGGAAGCTGCGTTCCGTCCGGTCGACCTACGTGATCGTCGCGGTCGCGGCGGGGTTCGCCCTGCTCGTCGTGCTGCTGGCCGTCCAGCAGGCGCACGTCTGGGACGGCTTGGACCCCGCCCGGCGCGCGCGGTTCTTCCTGCGGCCGCTGCAGGAACTGGGCGGCTGGGTCGCCCAGTTGTGCCTCGGAGTCCTCGGCGTGCTCGCGGTGACGTCGGAGTACCGCACTGGGATGGTGCGGACGAGCCTGGTCGCGGTGCCGTCCCGGCCGCGGTTCCTGGCCGCGAAGGCCGTGGTGGTGGCGCTCACCGGGCTCGCCGTGGGCGAGGCGGTCACCATCGGGTGCTTCCTCGGCGCCCGGCTCGCCGCGGGCGGCCGGCCGTTCCCCGACCAGCGCGCGTCCGTCTGGCACGACCTGCCGGGATTCGCGGTCTCGGGCGTCGCGGTGGCGGTGTTCGCCCTGCTCGGCCTGGCCCTCGGCGTGCTGCTGCGGTCGGCGGCCGGTGCGATCGTCGCCGTCGTCGTGCTCTGGCATGTCGTCCCGCTGCTGGTCCACCACCTGCCGCAGCCGTGGAACGGGCGGCTCGGATCGGTGATGCTCTCGGGCCTGCCCACCGAGATCGCGGGCTGGAGCGCGGGGCACTCCATCTACGGCGACCTGCTGTCGCCACCGGCGGCGGCAGCGGTCCTGCTGGCCTACGCGCTCGTCCCGCTCGCGTTCGCCGGCCTGGTCCTCAGCCACCGGGACGCCTGAGACGACCGACCCGCACGCCGGGCCGGCGGCGTCTCATGACGCGTCGGCGTCGGCGGCCGGGGCCTCTCGGCACATGGGTGGGCGGCGGCGCCCGGCGGGGGCGCGGGTGGGCGGCGGCGCCCGGTAGAGACGCCGCCGCCCGTTCGCGCGGTCAGCGCGGGTCGGCCGCCCGTCCGGAGGACGGCCGGTCAGCCCGCCCGGCGGTAGGACGCGCGGACCGCGAGCCGGTGCCGGAGCAGGCCGATGGCCTCCTCCAGCGTCGGCGCGGCGGCCTGCGCGCGGAGCTGCTGCCCGTCCAGCTCGGCGACGGCCCTGGCGAGGGCCGGCCTGGGCAGCGCCGGGTCGGCCACGATGCTCAGCGTGACCTGCACGGACGCGGCCCCGGTGCCGTCCAGCGCCGCGCGGACGGCACGCTCGGCCTCCGTGCGCTGGGCGTCCGTGACCTCGCCCGAGGTGAGAAACCGGACCTCCGGTCGCTCGAGGGTCGCGTTCATGGTTCCCCCAAGAGTGGATCTCGGTGATGTTCCGGGAAGTGCCGGGGCGCCGCGGGCGTCACCGCGGTGCGCGGCGCCCTCCCGACAAGTGAACGCCGTCCCGGACCCGAAGATCGCCCGAAGGGGACGAGAGCTTGGTCACCCGCCGGCGCTGTAGAGGACCTGATCAGGGGTGATGCGGACGGTGAGGCGCACCTCACCCTCCTGGACGGGATAGGTGGCGTTCCCGGTGTACTTTTCGGAGAGCCCGTTGATGACGTCCACGGCGCCCTCCGTCTCCAGCCTGCCCTCGCCCGAGACGCTGACCCAGTGGAACGCGTCGTCGGGGTCGAGGACGCTGACCGACACGCGCGCGTCCTTGCTGAGGTGCCGCTCCTTGGCGCGCCCGACGGCGGTGTTGATGAGGACGTCGTCGCCGTCGAGGCCCACCCACACGACGGTGTTGTGCAGGGAGCCGTCAGGGCGGACGGTCGTGGCCCACCCCGGCAGCGGGCGGTTCAGCAGTGCCTTGGCCTCGTCGGACAGCTTGCTCATGGATCCTCCTCATGGGACGGCTTCAACGGGTGCCTTCCACGCTCGACGGTCGCCAACCCCGGCACCGCGCCGTCTGTTCCCGTCCCGCCGATATTCACCGAACGAGATGACCGCCGTCATTCGCGCGTCATACGACCGCCTCGGAATACCGGTGCCGATTGGCGTGCACAAGAGCGCGAAACGCCAGGCAATTCGTGGGCCGGCAGTGACTTCGCCGCTATGAAAATGACCTCCTGGTCAACGAGATCGTCACCCGTTCGCCACGTTCCGCGTTCGACCCGCCACCGACGGCACTGGTCACGGGCCGTGGTCACGCTCCAAAACGCCGATCGGGCCCACCGGGCGCCGCCCCCGGTTCGATCCAGGGGCCCGGCGGGAGTATCCTCACCCGCGCCGATCGGCGCACGGAGCGTCCAGCTCGACCGTTCTCACACGGATGAGCCGTTATGCCGAAGACGCGCTTTTTCATACTTCCCAAAAACGTGCTTCGATCCTCTAACATAGGGCGGTGCCGTTCCGCCCCAGAACAGACCCGTCGACTGGCTGGTGACCCCTTGCCCCAGGATTCAGCCGCACCCACGCCTCCGGCCGAGGGCGACCAGCCCGGCAGGCTGATCGACTACCCGCGGCGTGGCGGGCCCACGGTCCTGCGCATCCTGCTCGGCGCCCAGCTGCGCCGCCTGCGGGAGGACCGCGGCATCTCCACCGAGCAGGCGGGCTACGAGATCCGCGGCTCGCACTCCAAGATCAGCCGGATGGAGCTGGGGCGCGTCGGGTTCAAGGAGCGCGACGTCTCCGACCTGCTCACCCTGTACGGGGTGAACGACCCCGCCGAGCGCGCGCCGCTGCTGGAGCTGGCCAAGGAGGCCAACACCCCCGGCTGGTGGCACCGCTACGGCGACGTCCTGCCGAGCTGGTTCGAGGTCTACCTCGGGCTGGAGGAGGCCGCGTCGCTCCTGCGCACCTACGAGCTGCAGTTCGTGCCTGGCCTGCTGCAGACCGAGGACTACGCGCACGCCGTGGTGCGCCTCGGCTACTCCGACGCCTCCGACGAGGAGGTCGAGCGGCGCGTCCAGCTCCGCACGACCCGGCAGCGGCGGTTCACCTCGCCCGGCGCTCCGACGCTGTGGGCCGTCCTGGACGAGGCGGTCGTGCGCCGCCCCCTCGGCGGCCGCGACGTGATGCGCCGGCAGTTGCAGCACCTCATCGCGATGTCGGAGCTGCCGAACGTCACGCTCCAGATCGTGCCGTTCGGAGCGGGCGGGCACGCGGCCGCCGGCGGCCCGTTCACCATCCTGCGTTTCGCCGAGCCGGGCCTGTCCGACGTGGTCTACCTGGAGCAGCTCACCAGCGCGCTGTACCTGGACAAGCCGACCGACGTCGACACGTACATGCGCGCGATGAACAACCTGTGCATCACCGCAGCGCGCCCCGACGACACCGGCCGGCTGCTCACCGGCATCCTGAAGGAGCTCTGACCGCGCGCTAGCGGGGCGCCTCCGCGGCTCGTCCAGCGGGCGCCTCCGCTGGCCTTCCGGCGGGCGGCTCCGTCGTCCTTCTAGCGAGGTGGCTCCGCCGCCTCGTCCAGGACGCTCTCCTTCCGGCTGCGGCTGCCGCCGCGGAACTCCGCGATGACGTCCCCGTCCGGGACGCGCCTGACCGTCACGTCGTAGACGCCGCTGCGCCCGTACCGGGTGCGTTCCACGGCCGTCGCCTCCAGCACGTCGCCCGCGCGCGCGGGCGCGACGAACACGACATCGGCGGACGCGGCGACCGTGACGGCGCCGTGGGTGTTGCACGCATAGGCGAACGCCGAGTCGGCGAGCAGGAACAGGTAGCCGCCGTGGGCGATCCCGTGGCCGTTCACCATCGCCGGGGAGAGCGTCATGCGCAGCACCGCCCGTCCCGGCGCGATCTCGCTGATCTCCATCCCGAGGTCCTGCGCGACCTTGTCGTCCGCGTACATCGTCTCGGCGCATCGCCGCGCCAGCTCCACCGGGTCGCTCACCGTCCCCAGCGTAATGAGCGTCCGGGCTTTGGGCCCCCGTCACGGGGAAGGTCATGGGGGGCTCGCGGGTTCACACAGGTGGCCGCGGTACGGCCGCAACCGGATGGAGGAGGACTCGATGCTGTACGGCAAGGAGCACGTCGAGCGTTACCAGGAGACCGACGGCGCGGAGGGGCACGACTGGCAGGGGACGGTCACGCTGCTGCTCACGACGAAGGGACGGCGCAGCGGCAAGGAGTACACGACGCCGCTCATCTACCAGCCCGAGGGGGGCGCCTACCTGGTCGTGGCGTCCAAGGGCGGCGCTGACGAGCCGCCGGAGTGGTTCCTGAACCTCGAGGCGAACCCCGAGGTGAAGGTCCAGGTGAAGGGCGACCGGTTCACCGCGCGGGCGCGCACCGCGACGGCGGAGGAGAAGCCGGCGTTCTGGAAGAAGATGGCGGCGACGTGGCCCGCCTACGACGAGTACCAGCAGAAGACGGACCGCGAGATCCCCGTGGTCGTCCTCGAGCGGGTCTGAGGTCGGGGGCGCGCCGGGCGCGGGCGCGAACCGCCCGGCCCGGCCGGTTCCCTTTCGCCGGAGCGCCGGGGCGTGTAGCGTCGGGTGGGAACATCCGTTCGACCGCCGTCCGTCCGAGGCCGCCGAGGTGCGAAGGTGCCGACGTCTCCCAGCGCTGATGAGCACGGCGCCGAAAAGCGCGGCGCCGCCATGCACGGCGCCGGCGCCCCCGCGACCGGCGAGAACGGCGCGGACGAGGGTCCGCCGCCCCGGCTGCTGAAGCGCTGGGGGTTCGACGCGGCGCCGGCGCCCGAGGCCCTGGACGGCGCGTCCGGCCGACGGTGCTGGCGGGTCGGCACGTCCGGCGGCCCGTTCTTCCTGAAGGAGTACGCACCGGCCGAACGGAAGCGCGTCCTCTTCCAGCACGAGCTGACGGGTGCGCTCGACGCCGCGGGGCTCCCCGTCCTCGCGCCGCTGCCGGCGAAGTCCGGCCGCACGCTCGTCACCGCCTCCGGGCACGCCTATGCGCTGTACCCATGGGTCGCCGGGCGGCGCCGCGGCGGCTTGGAGCTGACCTTCCGGCAGTGCGAGGAACTCGGCGAGCTGCTCGGCCGGCTGCACGCCGAGATGGAGCGGATCACGCCGCCCGTCCAGCAGAGCCTGCTCGTGCCGACGCCGCGTGCCGCGGACGCGGCGGCCGCCGTCGACGCGATGCTGGAGGCCGTACCGGAGGGCGGCGGCACCGACTTCGACGCGCTGACCGCGCGCCGGCTGCGGGAGCGGCGGGCGCTGCTCGCCGAGTTCGCCGGGCACCAGCCGCCGGAGATCGAGGTCAGCACGGTCGGGCACCTGCACGGCGCGTTCCACGCGGGGCATCTGCGGTACGCGGGCGCGGGCAACGTCACGGCGGTGCTCGGCTGGGACGCGCTGACCACGGGTCCCGTCGCGGGCGAGGTCGTGCGGGCGGCGGCGCGGCTGTTCGCCTGCGAGGACGAGCGCGGCCTCGACCTGGACCGGGTGCAGGCGTTCGTGCGCGGGCACCGCGCCGCGTTCCCGCTGGACGCGGGGCAGATCCAGTCCGCGGTGCACCGCGAGTGGTGGGAGCGGCTCTGCGACGTGGCGCCGCTGCGGCACCGCTACCTGGGCGAGGAGGGCGCGGGCGAGCGGAGCGCGGCCGGGCTCGTGTCCTGGTGGTCGGCGCAGTTGGAGCGCACGCTCGAGGTGTTCGCCGCGCCGTACACCGACGCCTTCGCCGAAGTGCCGGACGGCAGTCCCGCCTACGGCTGACCCCCTCCCCCGCCGCGCCCGCCGGGGCGGGCTCGCGCGAAAGAGCCGTGCGGCACCGCGATGGGCGGCCGCCGGCGGGTAAGGACCTTCCGGGATGCGCGACGCGCGGCCGTGTGCCAGGCTTGTCCCGCACCGTTATGTATCGATCAGTCTAAAAGGAGCCGGAGATGACGCAGATCGCACTGCTCGGCACCGGGATCATGGGCGCCGCGATGGCCCGGAACCTGCTGAAGAACGGCCACGGCGTCGCCGCCTGGAACCGCACCCGGGAGCGCGCCGAGCCGCTCGCCGCGGACGGCGCGACGGTCGCGGACTCGCCCGCCGAGGCCGTCGAGGGCGCCGACGTCGTCATGACCATGCTGAACGACGGCGACACCGCGCTGGCCGTGATGGCCGACGCCGCGCCCGCGCTGCGGGACGGGCAGATCTGGGCGCAGATGGGCACGGTCGGCGTCGACGACGTCCCGCGGCTCGCCGCGTTCGCCGCCGAGCACGGCGCGACCTTCGTGGACTCCCCCGTGCAGGGCACGAAGCAGCCCGCCGAACAGGGCAAGCTGACGGTCCTGGCGGCCGGCCCGCAGGACGCGCGGACGGTCCTCGACCCGGTGTTCGGCGCGATCGGCAGCCGCACGCTCTGGCTCGACGAGGACGGCGCGAGCGGCGCCGGCACCCGGCTGAAGCTCGCCGCGGTGAGCTACGCCATCTCCCTCACCTCCGTCATCGCCGAGTCCGTCGCGCTGACCAAGGGGCTCGGCCTCGACCCGGCGCTGCTCGGCGAGGTCCTCACCGGCGGCCCGCTCGACAACGCCTACCTGCAGATCAAGATGAAGGCGATGCTCGCCGACGACTACGCGACGAGCTTCGCCGTCCGCAATGCCGAGAAGAACACCCGGCTGATCCACGACGCGGCCGCGTCGGCGGGCGTCCGCGTCGACGTCAACGACGCGGCGGGCGACCGGTTCCGCCGCGTGATCGAGCAGGGCCACGGCGACGAGGACATGGCCGCGACCTACCGGGCGAGCTTCGGCGGCTGATCCGTCCGGTCCCGTGGGCGTGGCGGGGCGTCGCGGAGGCGGGCGCGGGGCGAGGATGGGCGCATGGAGGTACTGAGCAGCCGCATCCTGCTGCGTCCCGCCGACCTCGACCGCAGCCGGCGGTTCTACCGCGACGTGCTGGGGCTGGCGGTGTACCGCGAGTTCGGGCCGCCGGACTCCCCCGGCGTCGTGTTCTTCCTCGGGCCCGGATTCCTGGAGGTGTCGGGGCACGGGCCGGGCGGCGCCGGCCCGTCCCCCATGATCTGGCTGCAGGTCCGCGACGTGCGGGCCGAGCACGACCGGCTCGCGGCGGCCGGGGCGCGCGTCGTCCGCGAGCCGCGCGAGGAGCCGTGGGGCCTGGTGGAGATGTGGATCGAGGACCCGGACGGTGTGAGGATCGTCCTCGTGGAGGTGCCGGAAGGGCACCCGCTGCGACGCGACCCGCGATCCTGAGCGAGGTGCCATGACCGAGACGCCCGCCGAGTATTGGAACCACAACACCCACTACCACGGCCTCGTCCTGCGCAACGTGCCGCGCGGCTGCGGCGAGGCGCTCGACGTCGGCAGCGGCGACGGGCTGCTCGCGCGCCGGCTCGCGCCGCGCGCCCGCCACGTCACCGGGCTCGACCGGTCGGCGGAGATGGTCGTCAAGGCGAAGAGGCTGAGCGAGGGCGTCGGGAACGTCGACTTCGTGGAGGCCGGGCTGCTGGAGTACGACCTCCCGGAGCGGTACTACGACTTCGTGTGCAGCGTCGCCACGATCCACCACATGGACTTCGCCGCGGGCATGGCGGCGATGCGCGACGCGGTCCGCCCGGGCGGCGCGCTGGTGGTGCTCGGCCTCGCCAACAACGCCGGGCCGAAGGACTTCCTGTACGGGGCGGCGGGCGTGCCCGGGCACGTCCTGCACCGCCGGCTCCTCAAGCGCGGGACCGCGGGCGAGCCCGGCGCGCCGCTCGCCGATCCCGACATGACCTGGGGCGAGGTACGGGACGAGGCGCTACGGCTCCTGCCCGGCGCCGTGTTCCGCCGGCATCTGCTCTGGCGGTACTCCGTCGTCTGGCACCGGCCGCGCTGATCGGACCGGCCGCCGCGAAAGCTGGAAAACGCTGGAACTGTCTGGAAGCTCCTGTACTGTCTGCCGCATGCCCCCGTCCCCCGGCGTCCCGGCCCCCGACGCGCTGGAGGCGCGCATCGCGGAGCTGCGCGCCGGCGTGCGCCGCGCGATGGCGACCGGCGACCGGCGGACGGCCCGCGCGCTGCGCGCCGACCTGCGCCGCGCCGAGCAGGAGTGGGACACCGCCGTCCTCGGCGACGCCGGCGAGCCGGAGGAGCCCGCGCCCGCCGGAAGCGACGGGCGCCGCGGGCTGCTGCCCGTCCGCGACCAGGTCCACCAGGCGCTGACGCTGCTCGGGGTGCCCGCCGCGCCCAAGCTGATCGGGTCGGTGTACGCGGCGTTCTTCCCCGGCGAGATCCCCGGGACGCGGCTGACGAGCCTGCGCCGCGACGAAGAGCGCTCGTTCCGGACCGCGCCGTACGCGCGGCCCTACTACCTGTGCGCCGCGCTGACCGCCGACCTGCTCGCCCCCGCGCGCGGCCTGCTCACGGTGAGCACCTGGCCGCTGGAGCAGCGGATCGTCGGGCCGCTCAGCCCGCGCACCGACTTCCTCGCCTCCGCGATCCGCCTCGCCGAGCACGCCGGGCGCACGCCGCCCTCGCCGGACGCGCAGCGGCTGCTGTGGCGGTTCGCCTCCAACATTCCCGGTGCGGTCACCGGTACGGTCGGTACAGTCGATCCGGCCGTGCTCGCCGAGGCCGCCCGGGCCGAGCTGGACGTGCACCGGGAGCCCGACCGGCGGCGCCGCGCGTCGGCCGCCGGGCGCGCCCGGGCCCAGCTCGACGACGCGGAACGGCTGTTCGGCAGCCGGCTGCGGGCCCTGCAGGATTCCGCACGGCGACGTGCCAGCTCTGGAGAAACGGACCGATGACCGAGACCGCGCCGGAATTGGACCGGCTGCGCGGAAGCGCTCCGCCGCGCAACCACGACGCCCGCACGATCGCGGCGCTGACCGCCAATCCCGGCTGCGCCCGCCGCGGGCTGATGGACGCGGCGGGCGTCGACAAGGACGCGGTGGCGCGCGCGCTCGGGTTCCCGTCCCCGTTCGGCCAGTCGCAGTTCGCGATCACGCGCGGCAACGCGTTCGAGGCGCAGGTGAAGGCCGACGGGTGCGCGGAGCTGCTGACGCTGCTGCGCGACCGGATGGGCCTGGCGGTGACCGAGGTCGCCTACGACGATCTGGAGGTCGTCGCGGGGAACGAGGGGCGGGAGCTGCGGCACACCCGCACCCGGCGGCTGCTCGCCCAGGCGCTCGACACCGGCGAGGGCACCCTGTTCGACCACCCGCTGCTGCGGCTGGAGATCGGCGGGCAGCTCGCCTACCTGGAGCCGGACGTCATCGCGTTCCAGATCGAGGGCCGGCTGCACGTCATCGAGATCAAGTCGTTCGCGGTGGTGGACGGGCAGGCCGAGCCCGAGCAGGTCGCGGCGGCGGCCCGGCAGTCGGCGGTGTACGTGCTGGCGCTGCGCCGGCTGGTCGCCGAGCTCGGGCACGACCCGGCGCGGGTGTCGCACGAGGTGTTCCTCGTGTGCCCGGAGAACTTCTCCAACCGGCCGTCGGCGACGCCGCTGGACGTCCGCCCGCAGCTGGCCGTGCTGGAACGGCAGCTCGCGCGCCTCACCCGCGTCGACCGGATCCTGGACGCGCTGCCCGGCGACCTGACGTTCGAGCCCGGCGAGCATCTCGCCGACTCCGTCCGCACGGTGGAGGCGCGCTACGCGCCCGAGTGCATGGCGGGCTGCGAGATGGCGTTCTTCTGCCGCGACGAGGCGCGCGCCTGCGGGGCGACGGGTGCGCTCGGCCGGGCCGTGCGCGACGACCTCGGCGGCGTCGACACGATCGGCACGGCGCTGGGCCTCGCGGACGGGTCGCTCAGCCCGTCCGACGATCTCGCGGAGACGGCCGAGCAGCTGCGCGCGGCGGCCCGGCTGCGCGCCGAGGCCCTCGGCACCGGCCGCGGGGACCTCGCGTGACGGCCCGATGAGCGCGCTGAGCTCGCTGGCGCGGCTGGAGGCGGTGCGGGCCGGGATCGCGCAGCCGCTGGCGACGGTCCGGCACGTCCACATATCGGACGCGCCGCTGGTGCTGATCCCGTTGAAGCTCGCGGGCGAGGCGGCGGCGCCGCTGGCGGTCATGCTCGGGTCGGCGCCGGACGACCCGTCGCTGCTGGTGGTGCCGCAGCCGCGCAACCGCGACCTGCGGTTCGCGTTCGCGGCGGAGCTCGCCAAGCTCGTGCTGAACCACATCGAGACGAGCCGCGGCGAGGTGGAGGAGCTGCCGCCCGGCAAGGAGGGCGACGAACGGATCCGGTACGGCAACGCGCCGCAGCTGCTCGTGCCGAACCGCGGCGGTGTCGCGTTCCTGCGGCTGCTGGGCCGGTCGACGCGGTTCCGCAGCACCGAGGGCCCGTACGCGGTCGACCCGGCGGTGCCGGTGCTCGGCCGCTGGCTGACGTGGTTCGCCGACCGGCACGACCATCCGGGGTCGTCGCTGCTGCGCGCGATGACGGAGGTGCTGCGGCTGCACTGGGCGACCGGGCAGAGCTCGGTGGAGGACGGCAACCTCGCCGCGCTGATGGGGTGGATCGACCCGCCGGACGGGCTGGACGGCCCCGCCGCCGCGGCGCGCGCCGAGGACCCGGTGACCTGCCCGCCCGCCGGGCCCGCGACCGACCCGACGTTCGACAACGAGGTGCTCGCCCCGGCGATCGCCGCCTACGACCGGTCCGGCGGCGACCCGCGCGCCGGCGACCGGCTCCGCGCGCTCATCGGCGGGCAGCTCGCCCCGACATGGGACCTGATGTGGCGGGCGGTCGGCCTGCTGCGGGCGATGCCGGAGGGCGCGAGCGTCCCGCGCCGCTGGGAGCGCGACCGGGACGCCTTCACCTATTACCACCAGACGTTCGGCGAGGCGTATCCTCAGGCGCGCCGCGACCCGCCCGTCCGGGCGGCGCGGCGGCTGCACGATCTCGAACGCGCCCAGGACGCCTACGAGGCGCAGCGCGCGTTCGACGACCCCCTGGTCATGGCCGAGCACCGGCTGGCCGGGCAGGCGTTCGGCGGGCCGGTCACCGAGTGCGACCCGGCCCGGCTGGACGAGACGGGCAAGCGGCCGAAGCTGCGTCCGCTGCTGCGGGTCCGCACCGAGGACCCCGTGCGGCTCGACATCGGGTCGACCGTGTGCAACGCGGCGCGCCCGGCGCTGAAGGGGAGGATCGTGGAGATCGGCGACGGCGGCGTGCTGCTGGAGCTGACCGGCGGGATGGGCCGCAAGCTCACCCCGGAGCCCGGCGCCGTCCCCGCGGTCGGCGACCGGGTGTGCTTCACCTCGCTGACGGAGGGCTCGTTCGGGGCCGCGAAGTTCCCCGACCGGGAGGACACGCCGTGGACCCACGGCGGGCCGCCCGAGGAGTACGTGCCGACCGACGAGGACGCCGAAGAGGACTGGTCATGACCGAACGCCATCTGGTCGCGCTGGCCGGGCCGGAGCCGTCCCCCGGCCTCGATCCCGGTGAGGCCGCGACGCGGGCCGTCGACGGGGTGCTCGCCGACCTCGGCGGCGGGCACCGCGGCGTGGTGGTCGACTCGCCGCCCGGGGCGGGCAAGTCGACGCTGGTGGTCCGCGCGGCCGCGCACCTCGCCGAGGCGGGCGAGCGGCTGATGATCGTGGCGCAGACCAACGAGCAGGTCGACGACCTCATCGAGCGGATCGCGACGAAGCACCCCCAACTGACGCTGGGCCGGCTGTCGGCGTCGGGGTACCTGCCGTCCGAGCGGGTGCTGGCGCATCCGTCGGTGCGGGTCGCGCAGAAGGCCGACGACCTCGCCGAGCACACCATCGTCATCGCCACCGCCGCGAAGTGGGCGACGCTGTCCGACGGGTCGTGGCCGTGGGCGATCGTCGACGAGGCGTACCAGATGCGCTCGGACATGCTGCTGCGCATCGCCGGCCGGTTCGAGCGCGCCCTGTTCGTGGGCGACCCCGGCCAGCTCGACCCGTTCTCCACCGTCGAGGTCGAGCGCTGGGCCGGCCTGTCCTGGGACCCGATGCGCAGCGCCGTCTCGGTCCTGCTCGCGCACAATCCCGGCCTGCCCGTCCACCGGCTGCCGGTGTCGTGGCGGCTCCCCGCGTCCGCGGCGCCCGTCGTGTCCGACGCGTTCTACCCGTTCACCGGCTTCCGCGCCGGGACGGATGAGGGCGACCGGCGGCTGGAGTACGGGGCGCGCGGCATGGGCACCAGCTACGACCACGCCCTGGAGGAGGCCGCCGCGACCGGCTGGGCGCTGTACGAGCTGCCCGCCCGCCACACGCTGCGCACCGACGCCGAGGCCGTCCGCGCGACGGCGACGCTCGCCGTCCGGCTGCTGCAGCGCGGCCCGGTCGCGCACTCCGAACTCGGCTCCAAGCCGGTGGACGCGACCCGCGTCGCGATCGGCGCCGCCCACCGCGACCAGGTCACCGCGATCCGCGCGGCGCTCGGCGAGCACGGCACGGGCATCACCGTCGACACCGCCAACCGGCTGCAGGGCCGCGAGTACGACGTGACGGTCATGCTGCACCCGCTGTCGGGCCGCCGCGACGCCACCGCGTTCCACCTGGAGTCGGGACGGCTGTGCGTCCTGACGTCGCGGCACCGGCACGCGTGCGTCGTGGTGGCGCGGGCGGGCATCCCCGAGCTGCTGGACGCCCACCCGTCCACCGAGCCCGTCCACCTCGGCGTGCCGGTCAAGTTCCCGGACGGGTGGGAGGCGAACCAGTCGATCCTCGCCCACCTGGCCCGGCACCGGGTCGCCGCGGACTGAGGACCCGGCGGCTACGCGGGCCCGGCGGTGGCGGCCCAGCGGCCGTTGTGCCGGGTGATCGTGATCGGGTGGTCGAAGCACGCGCTGACCAGCTCGGTCGTCAGCACCTCGTCCGCCGGACCCGAGGCCAGGACCCGGCCCTCGCGCAGCAGCAGCGCGTGGCTGGTGCTGGTCGGCAGCTCCTCCAGGTGGTGCGTGACCAGCACGGTCGTCAGGTCCGGGCGCTCGCCCCGCAGCTGGTCGATGCTCGCGAGCAGCCGCTCGCGCGCCGCGACGTCCAGGCCCGTGGCGGGCTCGTCGAGCAGCAGCAGCGGCGGGTCGGGCATCAGCGCCCGCGCGATCAGCGCCCGGCCCCGCTCCCCCTGCGACAGGTTCGGCCAGCGGGCGTCGGTGCGCGCCGTCAGCCCCATCAGCGCGATCAGCTCGTCGGCGCGGCGCAGGTCGTCCTCGGTCGGCGTCCAGCGCGGGACGAGCTCGATGGTGCCCGTCACGCCGGTCAGCACGATCTCCCGGACGGTCCGCGCCGACTCCAGCGGGTGCCGCGGGTTGACCTGGCCGATCAGCTTCCGCAGCTCCTGCACGTCCACCCGGCCGAGCCGGCGGCCGAGGATCTCGGCGGCGCCGCGCGTCGGGTGGGTGTAGGCGCCGAGGATGCCGAGCAGCGTGCTCTTGCCGGCGCCGTTCGGCCCGATCAGCGCCCAGTGCTCGCCGCGCAGCACCGTCATGGTGACCTGGTCGAGCAGCGGCCGCCGGTCCCGGACGAGGTCGATCTTGTCGGCGTTGAGCACGATGTCGGTCGGGGCGGGAAGGGACAAGGGGACCTCCCTTTCGAAGGCTCGGTGGGACGGGCTCGCGGAAGGAGCACCGGGACATGCGGGGAGGCGCGCGGGGTATGCGTCCGGAACACCGGGCCGGGATCGCCGGAGCGGCGGAAGATCTTCAACGTACCCGAACGATCGCGCCGCCGGGTACGAGGGAGCCTCCCGGCCGGATACTGTGAGAGCCGTGCCTCAGCGATCAGGGAGGGACATGGAGGAGATCGGCTTCATGTGCGCCCGCTGCGGCGGCGAGGTGCACGACGTCACCCACAACCGCGAGGGCTCGCTGGACGGGGTGGGATACCGGCACAACCGCCGGGTGGAGCCGTGGGACCACGAGCTGGAACTCGCCGTCGGCGAAGCGTCGCCGGGCGAGCCCGCGTGCGACTTCTGCGGCGCCGACGGGCCGACGTGGCTGTACTACCCCACGCTCGACCCCGAGGACACCGACATGTTCGAGGTCGAGCTGGACACCACGCACCTGTCCGACGACGACACCGCCGTCGCCGTGCTGAACATGCTCTACCCCTGGTACGCCTGCGACACCTGCTCGGTCCTGGTCGCCGACCGCAAGGTCGACGTGCTCATCTCCCGCGCCCTGGAGCGCACCCCCGTGCCCGAGGACGTCGACGTCGACGAGGACACCGTCCGGGCCCGCCTGCGCGGCTCCCTCTCGGTGTTCTTCACCACCCGCCCGGGCCGCCCCCAGCCGTCGCGCGCGCTCTAGAGCAGGGGCGACGGCCCGGCATGTCGGTGCCGCTCATTATGATCGGTGCCGTTTTCGTGCGGCGGATGTGATTGCGGGGGACCCAGTGATCATCGATAGGCGGTTCCACGGCCCGGACGGGTCGGGCAACGGGGGGTACACGGCGGGGCTGCTGGCGGGGCGGGTGCCGATCGACACGGTGACGGTGACGCTGCGGCAGCCGCCACCGCTGGAGACCGAGCTGACGGTCACCGTGGAGGACGAGCGCGGGCACAGCGTGCGGATGTGGGACGGGGAGACGCTCGTCGCGGAGGCCCTCGCGGGGGCGATCGTGGTGCCGCCGGTGCCGCCGGTCCCGTTCGTGGACGCGCTGCGGGCGGCGGAGAAGTTCCGGGCGATCGAGAACCATCCGTTCCCGCGCTGCTTCGTGTGCGGGCCGGAGCGCGAGCCCGGCGACGGGCTCCGGCTGGAGCCCGGGCAGGTCGGCGACGGCACCGTCGCGGCGCCGTGGGTGCCCGACCGGGTGCCGGAGCGGACGCTGGTGTGGGCGGCGCTGGACTGCCCCGGCGGCTGGTCGTTCGACGTGGCGGGCCGCCCGGCCGTCCTCGGCACGATGACCGCGCAGGTCACCGACGTGCCCGAGGCCGGCGAGGAGTGCGTGGTGATGGGGCTGGCGCGCAGCCGGGAGGGCCGCAAGATGCACGCGGCGACCGCGCTGTACGGCGCCGACGGCCGGCTGCTCGGCCGCGCCGAGCAGATCTGGATCGAGATCGACCCGGAGCGGTTCGGCCGGTGACCCGGCGGGGGCGGCGGACCGGTGCTCCGGAACCGCCGCCCGCCAGACCGTCTCCACCCGACCGCGGGAAATATGTCACGCGACATGGTCCGGCACCGCCGTTCCGCTGTTCAATCTGACTTTCCGCGACTGGAGGCGGGTCAGATGGGCGGAACGGTCTTCCTTCTCCTCGGGGTGGCGGCGCTCGCGGTGTACACCGGCAGGCACTGGGAGCGGGCCCGCCGCGCCGCGTCCGACATGCGGCTGAGCCGCCGGCGGGTCGCCGGCCTGCGGCGGACGGCGGTGCGCGAGCGCGGCCAGGCCACCATGATCGTCGCGGGGGCGGTCGTCGTCCTCGTGATCGTCGTCAAGTACGGCTGAGCCGCCGGCGCCGGCCGTCAGGGGCCGGTGAACAGCGGGTCCTCCCGGTCGGCTCCGTTCAGCTGCCGGCGCGGCAGCGGCGGCTCGCCCGCCGGGGGGCCGCCCGCGGGCGACGGGGGGCCGCCGGCGGCGGGCGGCGGCAGCGTGTGCCCGCCCGACTGGGACGATCCGGGCGGCGGTCCGCCGTGCGTTCCGTTCGGTCCCTGCGTCCCGTTCGGTCCCGGCGTTCCGGGCGGGACGGGCGCGCCGAGCGGGAAGCCGGAGCCGCCGGCGGGGCCGGTCGGCGCCAGCGGCGGCTGCGCGCCGCCGGGGGCGTTCGCGAAGCCCGGCGGCGGGACAGGGCTCCCGCCGGACAGCCGGCCGCCCGGCGGGACGTTGGACGACAGGGTGTTGTGGGTGAGCTGGTCTATCTGGCGGCGCGCGCGGTCGGCCTCGGCGCGGGCGGCGTCGCGCTCCTCGGCGAGGGCGGACAGCGCGGCCTGCTGCTCGGCGACCGACTGGGACAGCTGGCGCAGCTGCACCGCCTGGTCGTTGATCTTGGCGGTCAGCTCGTCGCGCTCGCCGGTGGCGGCCTCGGCCTGCGCCCGCGCGGCGTCGCGCTCCTTGGCGGCGTCCTCGGCGCGGGCGTTGGCGCGGACCACCTCCGCCTCGGCCTCGGACTGCGCGCGCAGCGCGGCGGCGCGCTCCGCCTCGGCCTTGCTGGCGGCCTGCATGGCGCGCTGGCGCTGCGCCTCGGTGTCGCGCATGGCGTTGCGCAGGTCCTCGGCACCCTGCTTGGCGACCGCGGCCTCGACCCGCTGCGACTCGGCGGCGCCCTCGGCCTCGGCGAGCTTGGCGTGCAGCCCGACCAGCTCGGCGCGGGCGGCCTCCAGCGCGGCGAGCAGCTCGGTCTCGCGGGCGGCGACGCGGTCGCGCTCGCTCTCGGCGGCGAGCTTCGCCGTCATCGACTGCTGCGCGATCTGGTGCGCCTCCTCCCACGCCTGCTGCGCGGCGTCGCGCTTGGCGGTCGCGAGGCGGGCCTCTTCGCGGGCCTCGGCGGCGTCCTTCTCGGCCTTGTCGGCGCGGCCCCGGGCGGACGACGCCTCGTGCCACGCCTCCTCCGCCTTGCGCTGCGAGGCGTCCCGCTCGCTCTGCGCGATGGCCAGCTCGCGGGCGGCCTCGGCCCGCACCTCGGCGACCCGGCGCTCGACGCCGGCGACGCTCAGCTCGGAGGTCAGCGAGTCGGCGAGCAGGTCCGCGGCCTTCTCCAGCCGCTCGACCATCTCCCAGGTGGAGGCGACCTGCCCGGTGAGGCCGGGCGCGTCCCGGCCCCGCTCGCGGCGGTCGCGGGCCTCGCGGGCGCAGGCGCCGTCGTTGTCCTGGCAGTACCGGACGGTGCGGACGGCCCCGACCGGCTGCGGGACCGGCCGCCCGCAGTTCGCGCACGGCCAGACCGTCACGGGGTCGCCCATCCGCGCGACCGCCGTCTCGGCGCCGGCGGTGCCGGCGGTGCCGGCGATGTCGTCGCGCGCCTCCGGCGCGGACTGCTGCGGCGTGCCCTGCCGCGGGGCCCCCTGCTGCCCTGGCGAGCCCTGCCCGCCGGCCGCGTCGCCCTCCGCGGACGCGGCGCCCTGCGGACGCCCGTCCTCGGAGACCGCGCCCTGGGGAGCCGCGGCCGTCCCCTCGGGGCCGCTATTGTCGCGCTCTTCGCTGTTAGGCATGGAATGAACCATACGCACTAGTACACGGTACTGCAGTGACTTGCGAGGTAGATGTGGGACCACGCACGTCGCACCGAAGTGAGTAGAACCGCCCGGGCGTCACCGCACGGCGAACCGGTCCGTCGCCTCGATGAGCCGGTCCAGGGTGCCCGGTTCGGCGCCGCCGTGCCCCGCGTCCTCGACGATGTGGAACTCCGCCTCGGGCCAGGCGAGGTGCAGGTCCCACGCCTGGTCCGGCGGGGTCTTCATGTCGTAGCGGCCGTTGACGATCACGGCGGGGACGTGCCGGATCCGATCGACGCCCGCGAGCAGGCCGCCGTCGGGCAGGAATCCGCCGGCGGCGATGTAGTGGTGCGTGATACGGGCGAACGCGAGGACGGCCGGGTCGTCGAGGTCGGGCGCCGCGACGGGCAGCAGCGTGTTGGCGCACAGCTCCCACCCCATCCACGCCCGCGCCGCGGGCAGGTGGACGGCCGGGTCCGGGTCCTCGATGCGGCGGCCGTAGGCGGCGACCATGTCGTCCCGCTCGTCCGGCGGGATCGCGTCGCGGAACGCGGCCCACTCGGCCGGGAACAGGTGGGCGGCGCCGGTCGGCGTGAACCCCCACGCCTCGTCGGACGGCCGGACGAGGTAGACGCCCCGCAGCACCATCTCCGTGACGCGCTCGGGATGGGCCTGCGCGTAGGCGAGCGCGAGGGTGCTCCCCCAGCTGCCGCCGAACACCAGCCAGCGCTCGATCGACAGGTGCTCGCGCAGCCGCTCGATGTCGGCGACGAGGTGCGGTGTGGTGTTGTGCTCGAGGGAGACGCCGGGGTCTCCGGCGTGCGGGCGGCTCCGGCCGCAGTTGCGCTGGTCGAACAGGACGATCCGGTACGCGGCGGGGTCGAAGAAGCGCCGGAAGGCGGGGACCACGCCGCCGCCGGGCCCGCCGTGCAGGAACACCGCGGGCTTGCCGTCCGGGTTCCCGCAGACCTCCCAGTGGACGCGGTTCCCGTCGCCGACGTCCAGCAGGCCGGAGTCGTAGGGCTCGATCGGCGGGTAGAACTCCCTCAAGGCCATGCCCCCAGTCATATCCGACAATTGATCATGTTCGCACCGCGTTAGCATCCCGCGAATGGAGATGACGTGCACGCAGTGCGGGGGCGGCGACTTCGAGCCCGGCTTCATCGAGGACGCCGGGCAGGCCAGCCGGGGGTACGCGCGCTGGATCGAGGGCGCGCTCGAGCTGGGCCTGTTCGGCGGTGCGAAGCGCATAGGCCGGCCCCGCCGGCAGATCGAGGCGTGGCGGTGCCGGCGGTGCGCGCATCTGGAGCTGTTCGCACGCGACCCCGCCTGAGCTACAGCTGGGCCATGGCCTTGCGGATGCGCTTGTCGGACACGGGGAACCGGGTGCCGAGCTGCTGGGCGAACAGGCTGACCCGCAGCTCCTCCAGCATCCAGCGGATCTGCCGGGCGGGCTCCTCGTCGCGGCGGGACGGGTGCAGCCGGCGGAGCGCCTGCTCGTACTCCTGCCCCAGCACGTCGACCTGGTGCGCGAGCATCCGGTCGCGTCCCGGGTTCTCGGGGAGCTTGTCGAGGCGGATCTGCAGCGCGCGCAGGTAGCGCGGCAGGTCGGCGAGCCGCGCCCAGCCCGTCTCGGTGACGAACCCCGGGTGGATCAGGCCCGCCAGCCGCCCGCGGATGTCGGTCAGCGCCGGGACGAGCGTGAGGCTGGCGGTGCCGCGCAGCCGCCGGTCCAGCTCGTGGGACTCGGCGAGGATCCGCTCGACCAGCCCGACGACCTGCGCGGTGGCGTCGTGCAGGTCGGCGCGGACCCGGTCGTACAGCGCGCGGAAGCCGGCCTCGTCCCACGCGGGCCCGCCCGCCTCGGCGATGAGCCGGTCGGCGGCGGCGGTGACGCAGTCGTCGAACAGCGCCGCGACGGACCCGTGCGGGTTGTGGCTGAGCGCCAGCTTGCCCTTGTTGGTCAGGCGGCCCTGGATGAGCTTCACCGGGGACGGCGCGTTCAGCAGGATGAGGCGGCGCGTGCCGAGCCACATGGCGCGGCGCTGCTCGGCCTCCGTCTCGTACATGCGGACGGCGACGCTGTCGCCCTCGTCGGTCAGGGCCGGGTACGCCTTCACGTCGTAGCCGGCCTGCCGCCGCTCGTAGGTGCGGGGCAGCTCGCCGATCGTCCACTCGGTGAGGCCGGACCGCTCCACGTTCGACGCGGCCTTCGCCAGCGTCCCGCGCACCTTGCCCGCCAGCCCGCGTTTCAGCTCGTCGAGGTCGGTGCCCTCGCCGAGGGTGCGCTTGCGGTCGTCGACGACGCGGAAGGTGATGCGCAGGTGCGCGGGCAGCCGCGAGGGGTCCCACGCCTCCCGCGCGACGGCGACGCCCGTCATCGCGGTCAGCTCGCGCTCCAGCGCGTCCAGCAGCGGCTCGGTGCGCGGCGCGACGCGGTCGAGGACCTTGCGGGCGTAGTCGGGCGCCGGGACGAAGTTGACGCGCAGCTGCTTCGGCAGCGACCGGATCAGCTCGGTGACCAGCTCGGTGCGCAGGCCGGGGACCTGCCACTCGAACCCGTCCGGGCGGACCTGGTTGAGGACCTGGACGGGGATGTGGACGGTGACGCCGTCGGCGTCGGTGCCCGGCTCGAACTGGTAGGTCAGCCGCAGCCGCAGCGGCCCCTGCTTCCACACGTCCGGGTAGTCGGCCTCGCTGACACCGCCCGCGGTCTCGTTGATGAGCATCGACTTCTCGAACCCGAGCAGGTCGGGGTCCGAGCGCCGCGCCCGCTTCCACCACGCGTCGAAGTGCCGCCCGGAGACGACGTCCTCGGGGATCCGCGCGTCGTAGAAGTCGAAGAGCGTCTCGTCGTCCACGAGGATGTCGCGGCGGCGGGCGCGGTGCTCCAGTTCCTCGACCTCCTCGAGCAGCGCGCGGTTGTCGTGGAAGAACTCGTGGTGGGTCTCCCAGTCGCCCTCGACGAGCGCGTGCCGGATGAACCGCTCGCGGGACAGCGCCGGGTCGATGGAGCCGTAGTTGACGCGCCGGTCGGCGACGATCGGCACACCGTACAGGGTGACCTTCTCGTGCGCCATGACGGCGGCCTGCTTCTTCGACCAGTGCGGCTCGCTGTAGTTGCGCTTGACGAGGTGCTCCGCCAGCGGCTCGATCCAGTCGGGCTCGATCTTGGCGTTGATGCGCCCCCAGAGCCGGGACGTCTCGACCAGCTCCGCCGACATCACCCAGCGCGGCGGCTTCTTGAACAGCGCCGACCCCGGGAACACGGCGAACTTCGCGCCGCGCGCGCCGAGGTACTCCTGCCCGCGCCGCGGCTTGTCCTTCTCCTTCTTGTCGGAGTCGATGAGCCCGATGTGCGAGAGGAGGCCGGCGAGCAGGGAGACGTGGATGCGGTCGGGCGGGGCGTCGGCGGTGTTGAGCGTGACGCCCAGCGACTTGGCGACCTGCTTGAGCTGGCCGTGCAGGTCCTGCCACTCGCGGACGCGCAGGAAGTGCAGGAACTCGTTCTTGCACATGCGGCGGAACGCGCTGCCCGACAGCTCCTTCTGCCGCTCGCGCAGGTAGTTCCACAGGTTCAGGTACGCCAGGAAGTCGGACGTGGGGTCGGCGAACCGGCGGTGCATCTCGTCGGCGGCCTGCTGGTGCTCGGCGGGGCGCTCGCGCGGGTCCTGGATCGACAGCGCGGCGGCGATGACGAGGACCTCGCGGACGCACCCGTTGCGGTCGGCCTCCAGCACCATGCGGGCGAGCCGCGGGTCCACGGGCAGCTGCGCGAGCCGGCGGCCGAGCGGGGTGAGCCGCTTGCGCGGGTCCTTCTCGGCCGGGTCGATGGCGCCGAGTTCGTGCAGCAGGTCGACGCCCGCCTTGACGTTGCGGCGGTCCGGCGGCTCCACGAACGGGAACGCGGCGATGTCGCCGAGGCCGAGCGCCGTCATCTGCAGGATGACCGACGCGAGGTTCGTGCGCAGGATCTCCGGGTCGGTGAACTCGGGCCGGGACTCGAAGTCCTCCTCGGAGTACAGCCGGATGCACACGCCCTCGGACACGCGGCCGCAGCGCCCCTTGCGCTGGTTCGCCGACGCCTGCGAGACCGGCTCGATCGGGAGCCGCTGCACCTTCAGCCGGTGGCTGTAGCGGGAGATGCGGGCGGTGCCCGGGTCGACGACGTACTTGATGCCGGGGACGGTCAGCGACGTCTCGGCGACGTTCGTCGCGAGGACGACGCGCCGCCCGCGATGCGCCTGGAACACCCGGTGCTGCTCGGCGGCCGACAGCCGCGCGTACAGCGGCAGCACCTCGGTCGCCGTCCTCTGGCGGGTGAAGTGCTTGGTGAGCGCGTCGGCGGTGTCGCGGATCTCCCGCTCGCCGCTGAGGAAGACCAGGACGTCGCCGGGCGCCTCGCGGCCCAGCTCGTCGACCGCGTCGATGATCGCCTGGATCTGGTCGCGGTCGGGGTCGGCGGACGGGTCGTCGGGGTCGGCGACCGGCCGGTACCGCACCTCCACCGGGTACGTCCGGCCGGAGACCTCGACGATCGGGGCGTCGCCGAAGTGCCGGGAGAACCGCTCGGGGTCGATCGTCGCCGAGGTGATGATCACCTTGAGGTCGGGACGCCGCGGCAGGATCTCCTTGACGTAGCCGAGCAGGAAGTCGATGTTCAGGCTGCGCTCGTGCGCCTCGTCGATGATCAGCGTGTCGTACTGGCGCAGCAGCCGGTCGGTCTGGATCTCGGCGAGCAGGATGCCGTCGGTCATCAGCTTCACGAGCGTGTCGTCGCCGGCCCTGTCGGTGAAGCGGACCTTGTAGCCGACGGTGTCGCCGAGCTCGGTGCCGAGCTCCTCGGCGATCCGGTCGGCGACGGTGCGGGCGGCGAGCCGGCGCGGCTGGGTGTGGCCGATCGAGCCGAGCACGCCGCGGCCGAGCTCCAGGCAGATCTTCGGGATCTGGGTGGTCTTGCCGGAGCCGGTCTCGCCCGCGACGATCACGACCTGGTGGTCGCGGACCGCGGCGAGGATGTCGTCCTTCTTCTGCGCGACCGGCAGCTCCGCCGGGTAGGTGATCTCGGGCACGGCGAGGCGCCGCCGCTCGACCCGCCGTCCGGCGGCCTCGACGTCGGCGGCGATCTCCTCGGCGACCTTCGCGCGCCGCGCCGCGTCCCGCATCTTCTGGGCGCCGTCGATGCGGCGGCGGAGCCGGTGCTGGTCGCGCAGCATCAGCTCGGGCAGGCGCGCGCGCAGGTCGGCGAGCGGCGATCTCACAGGTGTCCTCATAACCATCGACAAGGATAGGGTTCCAGGCCGGCAGGCCCCGCTCACCCTCAAACCTTCGCACCGTAGCCGGAATCGCCCGCGCCGGGCGATCCATTTTCCGTCGGCGCGCCGATTACAACGCCCGCCGCCCCACCGGGCATTCCTGCGCCGCTAGGAGGCCCGGCCCGCCTTCTCGTGGGGCGTGCGCGGGACGAGGCGCAGGGCGAGGCCGGGGCAGATCGCGACGGCGCGCCGCGCGTCGGCCTCCAGCCGCGCCGGGATGGGCTCGGACGGGATCACCGGGTAGTTGTACTCGTCCATCCGGACGGTGCCGCGCAGCACGTCGGCGCACAGGCCGTGGCCGTCGCAGCGGCTCCAGTCGACCTCCAGCCGCAGCTCGGCCGCCTCCGCCTCGGCGGGCAGCACCCCGAGGACGGGCCGCCCGCAGCCGCCGTCGGAGGCGTGCCGGGCGAGGTCGTCGGCGAAGACCTCCAGCGCGGACAGCACGAACCGGGCGGTGCCGTCGGGGTGGGAGCACGCGCCGCGGCCGACGACCATCCCGACGGCGCGGCGGACGGCCTCGCAGGCCGCCGCGACGCCCCGGCCGGCGGCGATGTCGGCGAGCGCGCCGGCGACGTCGGGCAGCCCGAGGCGGCACGGCCCGCACTGCCCGGCCGACTCGGCGGCCAGGTACCCGGCGACGCGCGCGGCCTCGCCGAGCGGGCAGGTGCCGCGCCCGACCGGCATGACGATCCCGGCGCCGAGCGCGCCGCCCGCCGCAGCGAGCCCGGCGCGCGACACCGCGGTCCGGGTCGCGACCTCGCCCTTCAGCCAGGCGCCGTGGTACCCGCCGACCAGCACTCCCTCGCCCGCCCGCGCGCCGCACAGGTCGAGCAGGTGGCCGAGCGGCGCCCCGGCGGGCGTCTCCACCACGGCCGGGAAGCGGGCCGAGCCGGTCACGGTCAGCAGCACCGTGCCGGGCTCGTCGGGCGTCCCGACCTTCCGGTACCCGGCGGGGCCGAGCCCGGCGAGGACGGCCAGCTGGGCGTAGGTCTCGGCGTTGGACAGCAGCGTGGGCAGGCCGTCCACGCCGCGGGTCGAGGCGCGGCCCTTGCGGCCGGGCGGGATCGGGCGCTTGCCGTTGATGCCGCGCACCAGCGCCCCGCTCTCGCCGGTGACGAACCGCTCCGGCAGCAGCGCCACGCGGGCCCGGCCGCCGAGGTCGCGCTCGGCGATCGCGTCCCGCACCGACGCGGCCGCCGTCCCGTCCGTCACGGCGACGATGATCTCCAGCGAGCCGAGCGCGGTCGCGGCGAGCGCGGCGCCGTCCAGGATCAGGTGCGGCGCGCCGCGCAGCAGCGCCTTGTCCTTGGCGCTGCCGGGCTCGCCCTCGGTGCCGTTGACGACCACGATCGTCCGCTTGCCGCGCCGCACGGCGCTGTCGGCGGTCGCCCGCAGCTTGCGCGCGAACGGGAACGCGGCGCCGCCCCGCCCGTGCAGCCGCCCCTCCTCGCACAGCGCGACGAGCTGGTCGGTGGTGAGGGGGCGCGGGTGCGGATGCAGGGCGCGGTGGGCGTCCCAGTCGAGGCGTCCCCCGTCGGCGAGCCCCTTGGTGAGGCGCGGCGGGCCGACGTGCCGGACGGCGAGCGCGCTCACGGCGTCCTCCTCTCCCGGGGCCGCAGGACGGGGCGGGCGGCGAGCGCGAGCACGACTCCGGCCACGCACAGCAGGTAGCCCGCCGTCACCCACACGGCGGGGGCGCGGCCGGAGGTCAGGCCGTGCCAGATCCCGAGCGGCCACGCCGCGTACGCGGTGAGGTGCGTGGCCCGCCAGATCCACGGACGCCGGGTGCCGGCGAAGCGGCCGCGCGCGATGCCCCCGGCCACCGCGATGATCAGGAGGTAGAAGGCGATGACGCCGATGTCGTAGTCGGCGGCGTGCCGGCCGGGCAGCGGCAGGAACGCCCCGGCGATCCCGACCCGGTGCTCGGCGAGCTGCGAGTCGATGTGGACGGCCAGCATCGCCACGGCGAGGAACGCGGTGGCCCGGTGCACGGCCTGGGCCCGCAGCCGGTGCCGGGAGGCGAGGATCGCGCGGTCGGTGGCCAGCAGCCCGATCATGACCGTCAGCGACAGCGCGACCAGCGCGAAGACCCCGCAGTAGAAGTCGAGGAACCGGCCGACCGGGCGCAGCGGGGACGGCGACCCGCCGGACTCGGCGCCGAGGCCGAGGAGGGCGCCCGCCACGACGGCCGCGGCCGCTCCCGCGGCGACGCGGCCCCGGCGTCCGCCGATCCGTCCCCGCCGCGCCGGCGCGACCGCGGGAGCCGCCACGGGCCGGGGGCGGCCGCCGGGCCCGGCGAGGAACGCGCCGGTCATCTCGTGGGCGGGGCCGCGGCGCGGCACGTCCCCTGGCGGCGGACCCTCAACAGGAGCCATGGCGGCACCCCCTGCCTCTCACGTCGTCCGGGGACATTCCCCGGCAACTACGACGCGTGGTCGCCACGATCCGGTTCGGTGACACGACCATCCCCCATCCCCCGCCGATATCCGGAATGGTGGCAGGTCAGGGCGGTTCCACGGAGGTTCGCGACCGGAACCGGCCGCGCCCGGCATGCGCCGGGCGCGGGCGAGGGGCGCGGGCGGGGGGCGAATCAGCCCGCGCCGTACACCGGCTCGGGCTCCGGAGCCTCGGCGAGGAGGCCGGCGACGACCTCGCCGACCTCGGCGGGGTCCCAGCGGGCGCCCTTGTCGGCCGCGGGGCCGTGCCGGAACGCGTCCATCACGCAGATCTTGCCGCCCTCGGCCTCGAAGACCCGGCCGGTGACGCCCTTGGACTGCGCGGACCCGAGCCAGACGACCAGCGGCGACACGTTCTCCGGCGCCATCGCGTCGAACTCGCCCTCGGCCGGCGCGGCCATCGTCTGCGCGAAGACCTCCTCGGTCATCCGGGTGCGGGCGGCGGGCGCGATCGCGTTGACGTTCACCCCGTACCGGCCGAGCTCGGCGGAGGCGACGAGGGTGAGCCCGACGATGCCGGCCTTCGCGGCCGAGTAGTTGCCCTGGCCGACGCTGCCGAGCAGGCCCGCGCCGGACGAGGTGTTGATCACGCGGGCGTCCACGGCGCGGCCCGCCTTGCTCTCGGCCCGCCAGTACCGCCCGGCGTGCTTGAGCGGCAGGAAGTGCCCCTTGAGGTGGACGCGCATCACCGCGTCCCACTCGTCCTCGGAGAGGTTGATCAGCATCCGGTCGCGCAGGAACCCGGCGTTGTTGACGAGGGTGTCGAGGCGGCCGAAGGTGTCCACGGCGGTGGCGACGAGCGCGGCGGCGCCCGCGTCGGTGGCGATGTCGTCGGTGCTGGCCACGGCCCGCCCGCCGAGCGCCTCGATCTCCTTGACGACGTCCTGGGCGGGGCCGCCGGAGGCGTCGCCGCTGCCGTCGCGGGCCACGCCCAGGTCGTTGACGACGACGAGGGCGCCCTGCCGGGCGAACTCCAGCGCGTGCGCGCGGCCGAGCCCGCGCCCGGCCCCGGTGACGGCGACCACGCGGTCCTTGCAGATCATCGCGACTCCTCCTTGTTCACGGTGGCGGCGTCCAGGAACGCGGGGCGCTCTCCCCCGCCGTGCAGCAGCATCTGCGACCCGGTGACGTAGGACGCCAGGTCCGAGGCCAGGTAGACGCAGGCCGCGCCGACCTCGAACGGGTCGCCGAGGCGGCCCATCGGGACGGTGCGGCCGACGGCCTCGACGCCCGCCTCGTCCCCGTAGTGCAGGTGCGCCAGCTCGGTGCGGATCATGCCGAGGACCAGGGTGTTGACCCGCACCCGCGGCGCCCACTCGACGGCCAGCGACTGGGTGAGGCTGTGCAGCCCGGCCTTGGCGGCGCCGTACGCGGCGGTGCCCGGCGACGGCCGGACCCCGCTGACGCTGCCGATGTTGACCACCGAGGAGCCGTCCGGCATCAGCGGGCGCAGCGTCCGCGCCATGATCAGCGGTCCGGTCAGGTTCAGCTCGATGATCTTGAGGTGGGTGCGCAGCGGCCCGTCGGTGAGCGGCCGGAACGGCGCGCCGCCCGCGTTGTTGACCAGGACGTCGACCCGGTCGAGCCCGGCGGCGAAGGCCTCGGCGGCGTCGGCGTCCCGGACGTCCAGCGAGACGAACGCCGCCTCGCGGCCGCCGCCCCGGGGCAGCGCGTCCGGCTCCCGCCGGGCCACCGCGATCACGTCGGCGCCCGCCTCCAGGAAGGCGCGGCTGATCCCCGCACCGACCCCGCGCGCGCCTCCGGTGACCACGACGGTCTTCCCCGCCAGGTCCAGCGTCAGTGACATCCCGCCTCCTCCGAGCCCCTCTGCTACGGTCTGTTCTAACAAATGTTTGGTGGAAAGGTAGCGCATGGGAGTCTCCACCACGACCCTGGACGGGGTCGCCGAGATCGTCGTGGACGCGCCGCCGGTCAACGCACTGACCGTCGCGGGCTGGTTCGAGCTGGCCGACGCGGTGCTCGCGGCCGGCCGCGACCCGCAGGTCGGCGCCGTCGTGCTCCGGGCCGAGGGCCGGGGCTTCAACGCGGGCGTCGACATCAAGGAGATGCAGCGGACCGATGGCCACACCGCGCTGGTGGGGGCCAACCGGGGCTGCTTCGCGGCGTTCGCCGCCGTCTACGACTGCGAGGTGCCGGTCGTCGCCGCGGTGCACGGCTTCTGCCTCGGCGGCGGAATCGGCCTGGCGGGCAACGCCGACATCGTCGTGGCGTCCGACGACGCCTTCTTCGGCCTGCCCGAGGTCGACCGGGGGGCGCTCGGCGCCGCGACGCACCTGGCCCGGCTCGTCCCGCAGCACCTGATGCGCGCGATGGTCTACACGTGCCGCAACGTGACCGCGGCCGAGCTGCACCACCACGGCTCGGTGCTGGAGGTCGTCCCGAAGGACGAGCTGCGCGCCAAGGCGCTGGAGGTCGCCGGGAACATCGCGGCGAAGGACAGGTACGTGATCCGGCGCGCCAAGGAGTCGCTGAACGGCATCGACCCGGTCGACGTCCGCCGCAGCTACCGCTACGAGCAGGGGTTCACGTTCGAGCTGAACCTCATGGGCGCGGGCGACGAGCACCGCGACGCCTTCGTCGCGAAGGGGGCCAAGTGAGCAAGGTTCTCTCCATCGAGGAGATCGTCGGGTCGCTGGAGAGCGGCATGACGCTCGGGATCGGCGGCTGGGGCTCGCGGCGCAAGCCGATGGCCCTGGTCCGGGCGCTGTGCCGCTCCGACGTCACCGACCTGACCGTGGTGACCTACGGCGGCCCGGACGTCGGGCTGCTGTGCGCGGCCGGCAAGGTCCGCCGGCTCGTCACCGCGTTCGTGACCATGGACTCGATCCCGCTGGAGCCGCACTTCCGGCAGGCCCGGCAGACCGGGTCGATCGAGCTGACCGAGTACGACGAGGGCATGTTCATGTTCGGGCTGTACGCGGCGGCGCACCGGCTGCCCTTCCTGCCCACCCCGGTCGGGCTCGGCTCGGACGTGATGCGCGTCAACCCGGAGTTGAAGACGATCCGGTCGCCGTACGAGGACGGGCAGGAGCTCGTCGCCGTCCCGGCGCTGAAGATGGACGCGGCGCTGATCCACATGAACCGCGCCGACGCGCGCGGCAACGCGCAGTACCTCGGCGCCGACCCGTACATGGACGACCTGTTCGCCAAGGCCGCGGACCGGACGTACATCTCCTGCGAGCGGCTGGTGGACACCGCCGACTTCGCCAAGGAGGGCCCGCCGCAGTCGATGCTGATCAGCCGGGCGCAGGTCGCGGGCGTGGTGGAGACGCCGAACGGCGCGCACTTCACCGACTGCGAGCCCGACCACCGCCGCGACGAGGCGTTCCAGAAGCTGTACGCGAAGTCGGCGGGCGACCCGGAGTCGTGGGCGGCGTTCCGCGACCGGTTCCTGTCCGGCGACGAGGCCGCTTACCAGGACGCGGTCCGGACCTGGCAGGAGGAGTCCCGATGAGCGATGTGACGAGGGCCGAGGTCTGCGCGGTCGCCTGCGCCGAGCTGTTCCGGGGCGACGGCGAGATCGTGGCGGCGGCGGTCGCCGGCTTCGTGCCGATGCTGGGCTCGCGGCTCGCGCGGGCGACGTTCGAGCCGGACCTGCTGACGACCGACGGCGGGCCGACGCTGAGCGCCGAGCCCGTCCCGCTGGGCCGCACGGCGGAGGTGGCGGAGGGCTGGCTGCCGTTCCGCGACCACCTGTGGCTGGTGCTGAACGCGCGGCGGCATGTGGTGATGGGGCCGTCGCAGATCGACCGGTACGGCAACACCAACATCTCGTGCATCGGCGACTGGGAGCGGCCGACGCGGCAGCTCCTCGGGTCGCGCGGCGGGCCGGGCAACACGCTGCTGAACCCGACGAGCTACTGGGTGCCGAAGCACTCGACGCGGGTGTTCACCGACACGGTCGACTTCGTCAGCGGCGTCGGCTGGGACCGGGGCGCGCACGAGATCCGCGCCGTGGTGAGCAACCTGGCGGTGCTGGACTTCGACACCCCCGACCACCGGATGCGGCTGCGCTCGGTGCACCCCGGCGTGACCGTCGAGGACGTCGTGGCCGCCACCGGGTTCGAGCTGGCCGTCCCGGACGAGGTGCCGCAGACCCGCCTCCCCGACGACGAGGAGCTGCGGGTCATGCGCGAGGTGCTCGACCCGAAGGGGCTGCGCGAGCGGGAGGTCCCGGCCTGATGGAGCAGCGGCTCGACACCCCGCTGACCCGGCTGACGGGCGTGCGGCACCCGGTCGTCCAGACGGGCATGGGCTGGGTGGCCGGCCCGCGCCTGGTCACCGCGGTCGCGAACGCGGGCGGTCTCGGGATCCTCGCGTCGGCGACGATGACGCTGGACCAGCTCGCGGACGCGATCCACGAGGTGAAGGACCGCACGGACGCGCCGTTCGGGGTCAACCTGCGGGCCGACGCCGGGGACGCCGGCGACCGCATCGACCTGCTGATCAAGGAGGGCGTGAAGGTCGCGTCGTTCGCGCTCGCGCCGAAGAAGGAGCTGATCGCCAAGCTCAAGGACGCGGGCCTCGTCGTGATCCCGTCGGTGGGCGCGCGGCGGCACGCGGAGAAGGTCGCGGGCTGGGGCGCGGACGCGGTGCTGGTGCAGGGCGGCGAGGGCGGCGGGCACACCGGCGCCGTCGCCACCACGCTGCTGCTGCCGCAGGTCGTGGACGCGGTCGACATCCCGGTGATCGCGGCCGGCGGCTTCTTCGACGGGCGCGGGCTCGCCGCCGCGCTGTCCTACGGGGCGGCGGGAGTGGCGATGGGCACCCGGTTCCTGCTGACCTCCGACAGCTCGGTCCCCGACGCGGTCAAGCAGGTGTACCTGGAGACGGGCGAGACGGTCGTGACCCGGCAGGTCGACGGGATGCCGCACCGGGTGCTGCGCAGCGAGCTGGTGGACGGGCTGGAGTCGTCCGGCCGGGTCAGCGGGCTGGTCCGGGCGCTGCGCAACGGGGCCCGGTTCAAGAAGCTGTCCGGGATGTCGTGGCGCGCGATGATCGCGGACGGGAAGGCGATGAAGCACGGCAAGGACCTGTCCTGGTCGCAGGTCCTCATGGCGGCCAACACCCCGATGCTGCTGAAGGCGGCGATGGTGGACGGCCGTCCCGATCTCGGAGTGATGGCGTCGGGCCAGGTCGTCGGGGTCATCGACGACCTGCCGAGCTGCGCCCGGCTGATCGACGGGATCGTGGAGCAGGCCGTGCGGGCCATCGCCGCGCAGCAGGCGCTGCTGGTGCGTTAGGCGGTGCTGGTGCTTTAGACGATGCTGGTGCTTTAGACGGTGCCGAGGCCGCGCAGCACGGCCGCCAGTCCCCCGCGGAACTCCTCGTCGGGGCCGATGTGGCGGGCGTGCCGCGCGGTCTCCGCCATGTTCGGGAACCGGTCGGCGGGCAGCGCGGCGATGGCGGCCGTCCCCTCGCCCTCCAGCGGGCCGAGGTGCTCCAGCTGGATGGCGCCGATGATGTAGGCGATCACCGCGCGGAGGGCGACGGCGGCGCGCGGCCCGGTGATGCCCGCGTCGCGCAGGATGCCGGCCACCGTCTCGCCCCAGCACAGCGACCCGGCCGAGTCGTGCCGGTGCGTGAGCGTCAGCGGCATGATCGCCGCGTGCGCGCCGAACGCCTTCCGCAGCCGCAGCGCCATGGTCACGATCCTCTCCTCCCACGGGCCGCCGGGCGGCGGCGTGGGGTCGACCTCCGCGTAGACGAGGTCGATGACGAGTCCTTCCAGCTCCTCCCGGTCGCGGACGTACCGGTACAGCGCCATGGTGCTCAGCTTGAGCTCCTTGGCGACGGCGCGCATGGACAGCCCGGCGAGGCCGTCCCGGTCGATGACGGCGAGTGCCGCGGCGGCGACCTGGTCCTGGGTGAGCGAGCGGGGTCTCGGCATGGCACTTGACAGCGTACGGCATACACTTACGATCGTAAGCGTATGCCGTACACCTAAGGAGCGCGCCGATGCGTCTCGTCCCCGGTTCCGACGTCCCCGCCCGCGAGCTGACCCCGGTCGGCGGCCCCGCCGTCCCCGTGCCCGACCCGGGCCACCTCGTCCACCTGCAGTTCCGCCGGTTCGCGGGCTGCCCGATCTGCAACCTGCACCTGCGCTCGTTCGTCACCCGGCACGCCGAGATCGAGGCCGCCGGGATCCGCGAGATCGTGGTGTTCCACTCCACCGAGGAGGAACTGCGCGAGCACGTCCCCGGACTCCCGTTCCCCGTCGTCGGGGACCCCCGCAAGCGCCTGTACGCCGAGTTCGGCGTCGAGTCCGCGCGCCGCGCGCTGCTCGACCCCCGGGTGTGGGGCCCGCTCGCCTGGTCCTCGGTCATCAAGACCTGGCGGGTGCTCCGGGGCCGCGAGCGCCCGCCGGCCGCCCGCCCGACCGGCGGCCGGCTGGGCCTGCCCGGCGACTTCCTGATCGGCGCGGACGGGCGGCTCATCGCGGCGAAGTACGGCGAGCACGCCTACGACCAGTGGTCGGTCGACGAACTGCTCGCCCTGGCCGCCGAGGCGCCCGCCCCGGCACGGAAGGCATGACCATGGAGACCATCGACCGCGTCGCCGACGCCGCCCGCTACGAGGTGATCAGCGGCGGATACGACGACGCCCTGTTCGCCGCCGCCGCCGTCCCGCCCGCCGGGCGCGTGCTCGACGTCGGCTGCGGCTACGGCGCGACCTCGCGGCGGGCCGCACGGCTCGCCGCCCGCGGAAGCGTCCTCGGCAACGACATCGCGGAGCCCCTGCTCGCCCAGGCCCGCGCTTTCGCCGACGGCGAGGGCCTGGCCAATGTCGCGTTCGAGGCGGGCGACGCGCAGACGCATCCCTTCCGCCACGGCGAGTTCGACGTCGCGATCAGCCGGTTCGGCATGATGTTCTTCCGCGACCCCGTGGCCGCCTTCGGCAACGTCCGCCGGGCCCTGAAGCCGGGAGGACGGCTGGTGTTCACGACCGTCGGCCCGCCCGGCGGCAACGACCTGCCGGGCATCGTCGCGGCGGCCATGCCCCCGGCGCCGGCGGGCGGGCCCCCGTCCGACGTGCACTCGCTGTCCGACCCCGACCGGATCGCCGCCGTGCTCGGCGCGGCCGGGTTCGCCGACGTCCGCTCCGAACCGGTCGAGACGTCCATCGTCCTCGGACCGGACGCGGAGGCGGCCGCCTCGTTCATCCTCGCCTGGGGCGCCTTCGGCGGCGCCTTGGACGAGGCCGCCGCCGGCCGCGCGCGGGCCGCGCTGACCGGCGCGGCCCGCCCGTTCGAGACGCCCGGCGGCGTCCGGCTGCGGAGCACCGCATGGCTGGTCACGGCGGTGTGAGCGTCAGCCGCGCACCGCGAGGACGAGCTTGCCGGTCGTGGCGCCCGACTCGATGCGGCGGTGCGCCTCCGCGGCCCGCTCCAGGGGCAGCTCCTCCACCTGAAGCCGCAGGTCGCCGGAGGCCGCGGCGGCCACGGCGCGGCGCAGGCCCCGGCCCGCCTCGGCCGGGAACGCGCCCGAGAACGCCGCGAGGTTGAACCCCGACACGGACTTGTTGCTGAACCACAGCTCGTTCGCCGACACGCCCACGTCGTCCGCGCCCGACGCGTTGCCCATGACGATCATCCGGCCCATCGGGGCGAGGGCGTCGAGGCTGGTGCGGCGCGCCGGGCCGCCGACCATGTCGACCACGATGTCGAACCCGCGCCCGCCGGTGAGGTCCGCGACCCGGTCCGGCAGCTCGTCGCGGAGCACGACGTCGTCGTAGCCGAAGCCGCGCGCCGTCTCGATCTTCGCCGGGCCGCCGACGGTGCCGACCACCCGGCCCGCGCCGAGCTGCCGCGCCGCCTGGCCGAGCTGGCTGCCGACCCCTCCGGCGGCGGCGTGCACGAGCACGGTCTCGCCGGGCTCGATGCGCGCCGCCCGGTCCAGGACGAGGAACGCGGTCGTGCTGTTGGACGGGATCGCGGCCGCGACGTCCAGGCCGAGGTCGAGACCGTCCAGCGGCGCGACCAGGTCGGCGGAGGTGACGACGGCCTCGGCGTACCCGCCGCTGTCCACGATCGTCAGCGCGGCGACGGGCTGC
This sequence comes from Actinomadura sp. RB99, assembly GCF_014706005.1. NCBI lineage: Bacteria > Bacillati > Actinomycetota > Actinomycetes > Streptosporangiales > Thermomonosporaceae > Actinomadura > Actinomadura sp. RB99. The sequence goes on from NZ_JABMCA010000022.1 coordinate 90,823, forward strand.
CCGGGCCGCAGCCCCTCGACGTCCGGGCCGACCGCGCGGACGTGCCCGGACACCTCGATGCCGGGGACGAACGGCAGCGGCACGTCCACGACGCCCCGCCGGTACAGCACCTCGGCGAAGTTGGCGCCCGCGTAGGCGACGTCGATCGACACCTGCCCCGGCCCCGGCTCGGGGACCTTGACCTCGTCCACGCGCAGCACGTCGGCCTCGCCGAACGCGGGAATGGTGACGGCCTTCATCAGTAACGCCCTCCAACGGCCGCGGGAACGGCGTCCAGCTCGGCCAGGTCGGTCTCGGTGAGGTCCAGGTCGGCGGCGGCGGCGTTGTCGCGCAGGTACCGCTGCTTCTTGGTGCCGGGGATCGGGATGACGTGGTCGCCCTGCGCGAGCGTCCAGGCGATGGCGACCTGCGCCGGGGTGGCCCCGTGCCGCTCGGCGACCGTCTTGACGACATCGACGATGCGCAGGTTGGCCTTCAGCGCCTCCTCCTGGAAGCGCGGGTTGGCGCCGCGGAAGTCGCCGTCCTCGAAGTCGGCCGCGGTGACGGTCCCGGTGAGGAACCCCCGGCCGAGCGGCGAGAACGGGACGAACGCCGCGCCGTTGGCGGCGCACCAGCCGACCACGTCGCCCGCCTCTCCGGCGCCCGAGACCGCGCCGGCGCCGGCGGACTCCGCCGCGGGCTGCCCCATCGCGTCCCGCGTCCACAGCGACAGCTCCGACTGGATCGCCGCCACCGGGTGGATCGCGTGCGCCTCGGCCGCCTGCGCGACGCTGACCTCCGACAGCCCCAGCCGCCGCACCTTGCCCTCGGCGACCAGTTCCGCCATCGCGCCCCAGGTGTCGGCCAGCGGCACGTCCGGGTCGACGCGGTGCAGGTAGTAGAGGTCGATCACGTCGGTGTCCAGGCGGCGGAGGCTGTCCTCGGCGGACGCCTTGACGTGCTCCGGCCGCCCGTTGCGGACGATCTCCCTGGTGGCGAGCGACTCCACGACCAGGCCCGTCTTGGTGGCGAGCACCGCCTCGTCGCGGCGGCCCGCGAGGGCCCGCCCGACCAGCGTCTCGTTGTGGCCGTCGCCGTAGGGCTGCGCGGTGTCCAGGAAGGTGACGCCCAGGTCGAGCGCCTCGCGGATCAGCGCCACCGACGCGTCGTCGTCGCGCTCGGACTCGGCGTAGGCCCAGCTCATGCCCATGCAGCCCAGCCCGACGGCGCCCACCGGCGTACCCGCGAAATCACGATTCCTCACGGCCGTTCCCTTCATCTGGTTCGTTCGGGAACGATCGTGCCGGATCGCCGGAGAAGCAGGCAGACCGCGCTCATCCTGGGTCTGCCACCACCACCCTCGCGGGCGGGCGTCAGCTCGCCGCGGCCAGACCGCGCCGCGCCATCAGCCGCTCCAGGCGTTCCATGGTCCCGGTGCCGGGCCGCGGGTTCTGCAGCACGAGGTCGGTGCCGGGGCGGTCGGCGAGCGGCAGCAGCGTCCCCTCGAAGATCATCTCGCCGGCCTCCGGGTGCCGGACGCCCTTGACCGCCTGCGTGGCGGCGCTCACGTCGTGCCGCGGCCACAGCTCGGCGAACTCCGGGCTGACCTCGATCATGTCCTCCGCGATCCGGCCGAACTCGGGGTCGTCGGGATAGCGGGCCGCGTCCGCGCGGAACCGGGCGACGACGCCCGGGGCGGCGGCGGCCCACTCCAGGTGCATGCTCCGGTAGCGGGCGTTGGTGAAGAACGTCACCAGGCAGTTGTGGTCCACGTCGGAGAACCCGAACACCTCGCGGGCCGCGTCGTTGATCGCGACGAAGTTCCAGTGCCGGTCCCGGACGTAGGCGGGCCGCGGCGACCACGCGTCCAGCACCCGCCGCAGCTCCGGCGTGATCGGCGCGGCGGGGCCGGCCTCGCGCCGCGGCGGGTTCAGCCCGGCCAGCAGGTACAGGTGCTCGCGCTCGGCGGCGTCGAGCCGGAGGGCGCGGGCGATGGCGTCCAGCACGTCGCCGGAGACCTTGATGTCGCGGCCCTGCTCCAGCCACGTGTACCAGGACACGCCGACCCCGGCGAGCACGGCGACCTCCTCGCGCCGCAGGCCCGGCGTCCGGCGCCGGCCCGCGTCGGGCATGCCGACGTCGGAGGGCGTGAGCCGGGCGCGGCGGGTGCGCAGGAAGTCGCGCATCTCCTCGCGGCGGCGGTCGGGGGCGGAGGGCGGGGTCGTGCTGGCCATACCGCCACGATATCCGGTGGCCCGGTCGTGATCGCCGGGGCGGCGGCCGGGCGGGCCGCGGGCGCCGGTCACGTGGCGGGCGCGCCGGTCACGTGGCGGGCGGGGCCTCCGCGTGCAGCCGCACGGTCCCGGACCCGCTCAGCCGCGCGATGTCCGCGCCGTCGCGTCCGAGCTCGCGCAGGACCGCCTCGGTGTGCTCGCCGAGCGCCGGGACCGGGTCCATCCGCGCCTCGACGTCGGCGAAGGTGATCGGCGGGCGGATCGCGTGGATCGCCCCGACCGGGGAGCCGACCTCGCGCCAGCGGTCCCGCTCGGCGAGCTGCGGGTGCGCGATCAGCCCGTGCCCGTCGTTCAGCGACGCGTTCGCGACGCCCGCCTCGTCCAGCCGCCGCAGCAGTTCCGCGCGGTCCATCGCCGAGGTGACGCCGGCGACGATCGCGTCCACCTTCCCGCGGTTGCGGACCCGCGCCCGGTTCGTCGCGTACTCCGGATCGGTGACCAGGTCGGGACGGTCCAGGACGCCGGTCGCCAGCGCCGCCCAGCCGCGGTCGTTCTGCACGCCGATGACGACGTCGACCCCGTCGGCCGTCGGGTAGGCGTCGTACGGGCAGATGACCGGATGGCTCAGCCGGGTCCGCGGCGGCACCGACCCCGTGTAGAGGGTCGTGTACATCGCCTGGCTCATCCACTCGGCGACCGCGTCGAACATCGTGACCTCGATCGCCGCGCCCTCGCCGGTGGTGCCGCGCCGGACGAGCGCCGCGAGCGTCCCGGAGAAGGCGTACATCCCGGCGGCGATGTCGGCCAGCGGGGAGCCCGCCTTCACCGGCGTCTCCGGGGTGCCGGTCACCGAGATCAGCCCCGCCTCGGCCTGGACGAGCATGTCGTAGGCGCGCTTGTCGCGGTACGGGCCGCGCGTCCCGTAGCCGGACATGTCGACGACGATCAGCCGGGGGTCGCGGGCGCGCAGCCCGTCCGCGCCGAAGCCGAGGCGGGCGGCGGCACCGGGCGCGAGGTTCTGCAGGAACACGTCGGCGCCCGCGACCAACTCGGCGAGGATCGCCCGCCCCTCGTCCCGCTTGAGGTCGAGCGCGACCGACTCCTTCGACCGGTTCAGCCACGCGAAATGGGTGCCGAGCCCGCCGCGCACGTCGGCGTCGTAGGCGCGGGCGAAGTCGCCGCCGTCCACGCGCTCGACCTTGATGACGCGGGCGCCGAGGTCGGCGAGCTGCCGGGTGGCGAACGGCGCGGCGACCGCCTGCTCCAGCGCGACGACGGTGATGCCTTCGAGGGGGAGCATCGCGGTCTCAGTCCTCCAGCAGCCGGCGGCCGATGATCATCTTCTGGATGTCGGCGGTGCCCTCGCCGATCAGCAGCATCGGCGCCTCCCGGTAGAGGCGCTCGATCTCGTACTCCTTGGAGTAGGCGTAGCCGCCGTGGATGCGGAAGGAGTCCTCCACGACCTCCTTGCAGTACTCGCTGGCCAGGTACTTGGCCATGCCCGCCTCCAGGTCGTTGCGCTCGCCGGAGTCCTTGCGGCGCGCCGCCATCACCATCATCTGGTGGGCCGCCTCGACCTTGGTCGCCATCTCGGCGAGCCGGAACATGACCGCCTGGTGCTCGGCGATCGGCCTGCCGAACGCCTCGCGCCGCCGCGCGTAGTCGAGGGCCAGCTCGTAGGCGCGGCGCGCGACGCCGCAGCCGCGGGCCGCGACGTTGACGCGGCCGACCTCGACGCCGTCCATCATCTGGTAGAAGCCGCGGCCGGGCTCGCCGCCGAGGACCTGAGCGGCCGGGATCCGGTAGGAGTCGAAGACCAGCTCGGTCGTGTCGACGCCCTTGTACCCCATCTTCTCGATCTTCCCGGGGACGGTCAGGCCCGGCGCGACCTCCCCGAACCCGGGCGTCTTGTCGACCAGGAACGTCGTCATGCCGCGGTGGCCCGCGTCCGGGTCGGTCTTGACGAGGGTGGCGACGAGGTTGGCGGACCCGCCGTTGGTCAGCCACATCTTCTGCCCGTCGATCACGTACGCGTCGCCGTCGCGCACGGCGCGGGTCCTGATCGCCGACACGTCGGAGCCGCAGCCCGGCTCCGACATGGAGAACGCGCCGCGGATCTCGCCGGTCGCCATCCTCGGCAGGTAGTGCGCCCGCTGCTCCGGCGTGCCGTGGTGCGTGATCATCCAGGCGACGATGAAGTGCGTGTTGACGATGCCGGACACGCTCATCCAGCCGCGCGACAGCTCCTCCACCGCGAGCGCGTAGGTCAGCAGCGACTCGCCGAGGCCGCCGTGCTCCTCGCCGATCACCAGCCCGAACAGGCCGAGCCGCTTCATCCCGTCCACGATCTCCTGCGGGTACGCGTCCGCGTGCTCCAGCTCCGTCGCGACCGGGAGGATCTCCTTGTCGACGAAGGCCCGCACCGTCGCCACGATCTCCCGCTGCTCGTCCGACAGCCCGTAGGTCTGCTGCAGCCTGCTCACGTTCCATTCCCTCCCGGATCACGCGCCTGTGCGAAGGAGCCGCCGCGCCGGCGGCTCAGCGGCCCTCGAAGCGGGGGGCGCGGCGCTCGGCGAACGCGGCGCGGCCCTCCGCGAAGTCGGCGGTGCCGAACAGCGCGGCCTGCTCCTCCCGCTCGGCCTCCAGCAGCCGCTTCAGGCTGTGGTCGGCGCGCGCGAGGAGCCGCTTGGCGGCGGCGACGGCGAGCGGGGCGAGCGACGCCGCGCCGGCGGCCAGCTCCAGCGCCGCGTCCAGGGCCCCGCCGGGCGGCGCGAGCGAGTCGGCGAGCCCGATCTCGCAGGCCCGCGGCGCGGGCACCGTCCGGCCGAACACGAGCATCTCCTTGGCGCGGCCCATCCCGACGCGCTGCGGGAGCGTCCACAGCAGCCCGCCGTCCGCGACCAGCCCGACCTTGCCGAACGCGGCGACGAACCGGGCGTCCTCGGCGGCCACCACGTGGTCGCAGGCGGCGGCGACGGACACGCCGAGCCCGGCGGCGGCGCCCTCGACGGCGGCGACCACCGGGGTCCCGCAGGTCGCGATGATCCGGACGGCCCGGTGCACCGGCGCCAGCCGCTCGCGGACCTCGTCGGGCCCGGCGCCCTCCATCGACCGCAGGTCGCCGCCCGCCGAGAACGTGCCGCCCGCGCCCGTCAGCACGATCGCGCGGACGGCCGGGTCGTCGGCGGCGCGGCGCAGCTCGTCCAGGAGCCGCAGGCGCATCGGGATGTCGATCGCGTTGCGCGCCTCGGGGCGGTTCAGCGTCAGGACCCGGGTCGCGTCGTGGTCGGCGACCTCGACGACGTCGCCGGCGGGGCCGCCGGTCACGCGTCCGCCGCCGATCGCCGCGCGGGGGCGCGCACCGCTCCGGAGTCCCGGTCGTCCATCGATCCCTCCTCGCAATTTTTTATACGATATGGGGCGATGACCGCCCCAGGGAAGGGCGGCCCCCTGGGAGCGCCCCCGTCAGCCCGTGTGGTCGGCCCAGAACCCCTGCGCCTCCAGGTGCACGACCAGCAGCGCTCCGGCGTGCCTGATATGCGCCCGCATCGCGCCGCGCGCGGCCTCGGGGTCCCCGGCCCGCAGCGCCGCCAGGATGAGCCGGTGGTCGTCGACGGAGGCCTGGCTCCAGCCCTGGATGCTGGAGTAGAAGCGGCGCGGCGCGTACCGCACCACCAGCTGGAGCAGCCACGCCGTCTTGGGCGACCCGGCGCACAGGTTGATCACCCGGTGGAACTGGTGGTTGGCCCGCTCGATGCCCTCGGCGTCCTGGGCCTTGGACGCCTGCTCCAGCAGCCCCTGCGTCCGGTCGAGCGCCTCCAGCTCCTCCGCCGTGATCTTCTCGGCGGCGCGGGAGGCCAGCTCCCCGGCGAAGTAGGCCTGCGCCTCGAACAGGTCCTGGACGTCCTGGCGCGACAGCGGCGCCGGCATGAACCCGCGGCGCGGCTCCAGCGTGACGAAGCCCTCGCCGCGCAGCGACAGCAGCGCCTCCCGGACGGGGGTGACGCTGATCCCGAGGTCGTCGGCGATCCGCTCCAGCCGCAGGAACTCCCCGTGGCCGACCTGGCCGGACATGATCAGCTCGCGGACGTAGGCGGCCACCTCGTCGCTGAGCTGGCGGCGCCTGCCGAGCGCCCGGTCGCCGGAACTCGCCACCGTCATCGTCTCCCCGTGCGCCTGCCTGATCCCAACATTATGTAGGGACGGGCCGTCCCCCTCGTGTCCGATCAGCCGCTTCCGGCCTCCAGCGAGTTGACAGTGGTGATTTTCAAATCAAATATATGAAAAGGCGCCGGCCGGTGCCGGGGCCGGAGGAGGGCGGCAGCCGTGTTCACGCTGAGCGACGAGGAGCGCGCCATCGTCGAGGTCGTCGCGGACTTCGTCGACCGGGAGGTCCGGCCGGTGGCCCGCGACCTCGAGCACGCGAACGCCTACCCCGAGCACCTGATCGCCCGCATGAAGGAGCTGGGCGTCTACGGGCTCGCCGTGCCCGAACCGTACGGCGAGGTCTCGGTCTCCAAGGCCTGCTACGCCCTCGTCACCGAGGAGTTGGCGCGCGGCTGGATGTCGCTCGCGGGCGCGTTCGGCGGGCACACGGTCGTCTCGCACCTGCTCGCGGTCTTCGGCACCGAGGAGCAGAAGCGCCGGTACCTGCCCCGGATGGCGACCGGCGAGCTGCGCGCCACGATGGCGCTGACCGAGCCGTCCGGCGGCTCCGACCTGCAGGCGATGACCACGACCGCGCGCCGCGAGGGCGACCGCTACGTGATCGACGGCGCGAAGATGTGGATCACGAACGCGCGGACGTCCGGCCTGATCGCGCTGCTGTGCAAGACCGACCCGGACGCCCGGCCCCGCCACCGCGGCATCAGCGTCCTGCTCGTCGAGAAGGGGCCGGGCCTGACGGTCTCCCGCGACCTGCCGAAGCTCGGCTACAAGGGCGTGGAGAGCTGCGAGATGTCGTTCGACGGCTGCGAGGCGCCGCTGGACGCGGTGCTCGGCGGCGAGGAGGGCCGCGGGTTCGCGCAGATGATGCGCGGTCTGGAGGTCGGCCGGATCCAGGTCGCGGCGCGCGCGCTCGGCGTGGCCCGGGCCGCGCTGGAGGACTCCGTCCGCTACGCCCAGGAGCGCGAGGCGTTCGGCAAGCCGATCTGGAAGCACCAGTCGGTCGGCAACTACCTCGCCGACATGGCCACCGAGCTGCGCGCGGCGCGGCTGCTCACCCTGGACGCCGCCGGACGGCTGGACGCCGGCGAGCGCTGCGACATGGAGGCGGGCATGGCCAAGCTCTACGCCTCCGAGGCGGCGATGCGGATCGCCCTCAACGCCGTCCGGATCCACGGCGCGGCGGGCTACTCCACCGAGTTCGACATCGAGCGCTACTTCCGGGACGCCCCGCTGATGATCGTCGGCGAGGGGACCAACGAGATCCAGCGCAACGTGATCGTCAAGCAGCTGGTCGAGCGGAACCGCGTCTGACGCGGCGCGGCGCCCCGCGGCCCGGGCCGGTCAGGGCGGGTCAGGGCCCCTCGCCGGGCTCCTCGCCGGCCCGGATCCAGTCGAAGGTGCGTTCCACGGCGCGCTTCCAGTTGTCGTACTCGTGGTCGCGGCGGCTCGCCTCCATGGCGGGGACCCAGCGGGCCGCGCGGTGCCAGTTCCGCCGGAGCCCCTCCAGGCCCGCCCAGTAGCCAACGGCCAGCCCGGCGGCGTACGCGGCGCCGAGCGAGACGGTCTCGACCACCATCGGCCGCGCCACCGGCACGTTCAGCATGTCGGCGACCATCTGCATCAGCAGGTTGTCGGAGGTCATGCCGCCGTCGGCCTTCAGCTCCCGGAGGCTGAGCCCGGAGTCCCGGTTCATCGCGTCCACGACCTCGCGGGTCTGCCAGCCGGTCGCCTCCAGCACCGCCCGCGCCAGGTGGCCCTTGGTGATGTAGGAGGTCAGGCCGACGATGATGCCGCGGGCCTCGCTCCGCCAGTGCGGGGCGAACAGCCCGGAGAACGCCGGCACGATGTAGCAGCCGCCGTTGTCGCTCACGGTCCGGGCGAGCGTCTCGATCTCCGGCGCGGTGGTGATCAGCCCGAGCCCGTCGCGGAACCACTGGACGAGCGCGCCGGTGATCGCGATCGAGCCCTCCAGCGCGTACACCGCCGGCTCGTCGCCGATCTTGTAGCCGACGGTGGTGAGCAGCCCGTTCTCCGACCGCACCGGCTTGGTCCCGGTGTTCATCAGCAGGAACGCGCCGGTCCCGTAGGTGCACTTGGTCTCGCCGGGCGCGAAGCACGTCTGGCCGAACAGCGCGGCCTGCTGGTCGCCGAGCGCGGCGCCGACCCGCACCCCGGGGAACACCCGGCGGGCCGTCCCGTAGGTCTCGGTGGACGACCTGATCTCCGGCAGCATCGCCCGCGGCACCCCGAAGAACGCCAGCAGGTCGTCGTCCCAGGACAGCGTGTGCAGGTCCATCAGCAGGGTGCGGCTGGCGTTGGTGACGTCGGTGACGTGCACGCCGCCGTCGACGCCGCCGCTGAGGTTCCAGATCAGCCAGCTCTCCATGGTGCCGAACAGCACCTCGCCGCGCTCGGCGCGCTCGCGCAGGCCGGGCGTGTGGTCGAGCAGCCAGCGGATGCGCGGCGCGGAGAAGTAGGTGGCGAGCGGCAGCCCGCTGCGCTCGGTGACGATCGCGGCGCCGGGGGCGCGGCCCAGCTCGTCGACCAGCGGGCCGGTCCGCATGTCCTGCCAGACGATGGCGCGGCCGATCGGGGCGCCGGTGAGCCGGTCCCAGAGCACGGTGGTCTCGCGCTGGTTGGCGATGCCGACGGCGGCGACCTGGTTCGCGGTGACGCCCGCCTGGGCGAGCGCCTCCGGCGCTATCCGCTCCAGGTTGCGCCAGATCTCCATGGGGTCGTGCTCGACCCAGCCGGGCTTCGGGAAGTGCTGCCGGTGCTCGCGCTGCGCCACCGACACGAGCCGGCCGCCGTGGTCGAACAGGATGCACCGGGTCGAGGTGGTGCCCTGGTCGATCGACATCACGTAGCGTTCGGTCACGTTGCGCCCTCTCCCCCGCCGTGCCCCTTCCCCGTCCGCCGGTCCCGCCGCGTCTCCCGGTCCCGCCGCCCGCCGGTGCGGGCGGCCGCTCGTCCCGTCACCCGCGGTCTCCGCGCGTCACCATCGCGAGCCGCCGAGGTCCCGTGAGACGGCGCGGGCCGCGTCCCGCACGAACGCCACCAGCCGGGGCTCGGGGACGCGGCCGGTGTCGCAGATCCGCTCGACCGCGCCGGAGATGCCGATGGCCCCGACGACGAGTCCCCCGTACCCGCGGATCGGGGCGGCGATGCCCGCCTCGCCGATGGACAGCTCCTCGACCTCGGCCGCCCAGCCGTTCTCGCGGACCCGGGTGGCGGCCCGTGCGAGCAGGCGCGGATCGGTGATCGTCCGGCGGCAGTAGGACTCCAGCTCGGTGTCGCGGATGGACGCCGCCGCGTTGGCGTCGTGCGCCAGCAGCGCCTTGCCGAGGGCGGTCGCGTGCAGCGGCAGCAGCGACCCGACGTCCAGCGCCTGGAGGGTGTCGTCGGGCCGGAAGACGTGGTGGACGACCAGCACCTTCCCGTCGAGCAGGGTGCCGATCCGGACGGCCTCGCCGCTGCGCGAGGCCAGCGCGTCCGCCCAGTTGATCGCCCGGGAGCGCAGCTCGTTGACGTCCAGGTAGCTGGTGCCGAGGTGGAGCAGGGCGGCGCCGAGCTGGTACTTTCCGGTGCCGCCGTCCTGCTCGACGAAGCCGACCCGCTCCAGGGTGCGCAGGATGCCGTGCGCGGTGCCGCGGGCGAGGCCGAGCGAGCTGGCGATCTCACCGACCCCGAGCCGGCCGGAGCTCGCGGCGAGCAGCCGCAGGATCGCGGCGGCCCGCTCGATCGACTGCACAGGTCCGGGCATGAACCCGATGCTAGTTCTCGGGCCAGGGTGCCGACAATGTCGGCACCTGTCGTCATCACCACCGTTCCCGTCCCGAACTGCCCGGATTCTGTGATCTGGTGCACAGGGGGGAGGGTAACCGGCGCCGGGCGGCGGGGAAAGTGTTCGACATTGTCGGCAGCCTTCCGTTGTTTCCGGGTCATCCGCGTCCTACGTTCTGGCCAGCCTCATGAGGCTTCGCGTCCACCCCCGCAGCCGAGGAGCACAGACATGGCGGAACGCCGGAAATTCCCACCGCTGGCCGGGGAGCTCGCCGCCGAGTTCGCCGGAACCATGATCCTGATCCTGTTCGGAGTCGGCGTCGTGGCGCAGGTCGCCGGCGCCGGCATCGGCGACCACGACAGCATCGCCTGGGCCTGGGGGCTCGGCGTCACGCTCGGCGTCTACGTCGCCGCGCGGATCAGCGGCGCCCACCTCAACCCAGCGGTCACGTTCGCGCTGGCCACGTTCAAGGAGTTCTCGTGGCGGAAGGTGGCGCCCTACATCGCCGCCCAGACCGCCGGGGCGTTCATCGCGGCGCTGATCGTCCGGTGGAACTACAGCGAGATCCTGGCCAAGGTCGACCCCGGCCACACCATCAAGACCCAGGGCGTCTTCTCGACGCTGCCGGGCAACGGGACCCTGCCCGTCGGCACCTGGGGCGCGTTCCGCGACCAGGTCATCGGCACCGCCATCCTGCTGTTCGTCATCAAGGCGCTGACCGACGCGCGGAACTCGCCGCCGCTGGCCAACCTCGGCCCCTTCCTGATCGGGCTGCTGGTCGTGGCGATCGGGATGGCGTTCGGCTCGGACGCCGGCTACGCGATCAACCCGGCGCGCGACTTCGGCCCCCGGCTCGCGCAGTTCATCACCGGCTACGGCGGCGCCTGGAAGGACCAGCACGGGGACCTGTACTTCTGGGTCCCGATCGTCGCCCCGCTCATCGGCGGCGTGCTCGGCGCCGGCCTGTACAAGCTGCTGATCGGCTGGTTCCTGCCGTCCGACGGCACCGAGCCGGACGTCGCCAAGCCCGAGCCCGAGTACGAGGCCGCGTGAGCGGCGCGACCCCCCGTCCGCAGGTCCTTCCCACTGGAGATTCCGCACATGGCTGACTTCGTCGGAGCGCTCGACCAGGGCACCACGAGCACCCGGTTCATGATCTTCGATCACGGCGGCAACGAGATCGCCCGCCACCAGCTCGAGCACGAGCAGATCCTGCCGCAGGCCGGCTGGGTCGAGCACAACCCCACCGAGATCTGGGAGCGCACCCGCGCGGTCGTCCAGAGCACGCTGAACAAGGCGAACCTGAGCCACACCGACCTCGCGGCGTTCGGCATCACCAACCAGCGTGAGACGACGCTGGTGTGGGACCGCCGCACCGGGCGGCCCTACTTCAACGCGATCGTCTGGCAGGACACCCGCACCGACCGCATCGCCTCGGCGCTGGAGCGGGAGGGCAAGGGCGACGTCATCCGCCGCAAGGCCGGGCTGCCGCCCGCGACCTACTTCTCCGGCGGCAAGATCCAGTGGATCCTGGAGAACGTCGACGGGGTCCGGGAGGCGGCCGAGCGGGGCGACGCGATCTTCGGGACGACCGACAGCTGGGTGCTGTGGAACCTGACCGGCGGGCCGGACGGCGGCGTGCACGTCACCGACGTCACCAACGCCAGCCGCACCATGCTGATGGACCTGGAGACCCTCGACTGGGACGACGAGCTGCTCTCGTTCTTCGGCATCCCGCGCGCGATGCTGCCGGAGATCAGGCCGTCGTCGACGTCCGAGGGCTACGGGCTGACCCGCCCGGACGGCCCGCTCGGCGGCGAGGTCCCGCTGACGGCGGCCCTCGGCGACCAGCAGGCCGCGACCGTCGGCCAGGTGTGCTTCTCGCCCGGCGAGGCCAAGAACACCTACGGCACCGGCAACTTCCTGCTGCTCAACACGGGCAACGAGCTGGTGCGGTCGAAGAACGGGCTGCTGACCACGGTCTGCTACCAGTTCGGGGGCGGCAAGCCGGTGTACGCGCTGGAAGGGTCGATCGCGGTCACCGGGTCGGCGGTGCAGTGGCTGCGCGACCAGCTCGGCATCATCTCCGGCGCCGCGCAGAGCGAGGCGCTCGCCCGGCAGGTCGAGGACAACGGCGGCGTGTACTTCGTCCCCGCCTTCTCCGGCCTGTTCGCCCCCTACTGGCGGTCGGACGCGCGCGGCGCCATCGTCGGGCTCTCGCGCTTCAACACCAACGCCCACCTCGCCCGCGCCACCCTCGAATCGATCTGCTACCAGTCGCGGGACGTCGTGGAGGCCATGCGCGAGGACTCCGGCGTCGCCCTCGACACGCTCAAGGTCGACGGCGGCATCACCGCCAACGAGCTGTGCATGCAGATGCAGGCCGACATCCTCGGCGTCCCGGTGTCGCGCCCGGTCGTCGCCGAGACCACCGCCCTCGGCGCCGCCTACGCCGCCGGCCTCGCCGTCGGCTTCTGGAACACCACCGACGAGCTGCGCCAGAACTGGAACGAGGACAAGCGCTGGCTGCCCACCTGGAGCGACGAACAGCGCGAGAAGGGCTACGCCGGCTGGAAGAAGGCCGTCAACCGAACCCTCGACTGGGTCGACGTCGACTAGACCCGGCCGGGACAACACGCGCGGCGGGGCCGGGACACCGGCGCCGGCCCCGCCCGCACCATCCTGACCGATCACCCCTCATCGGGAGCATGCAGTGACATCCGTAGCCCTCGGCCCTCGGTACCGCGAGGACACCCTGCGCGCACTGGCCGAGAACGAGTTCGACGTCCTGGTCGTCGGCGGCGGCATCGTCGGCGCCGGCGCCGCGCTCGACGCGATCTCCCGGGGCCTGACCGTCGCCCTGGTAGAGGCCCGCGACTGGGCGGCCGGCACCTCCAGCCGCTCCAGCAAGCTGATCCACGGCGGGCTCCGCTACCTGGAGCAGCGCGACTTCGGTCTGGTCCGCGAGGCGCTGCGGGAGCGCGCCCTGCTGCTGCACCGGCTCGCACCGCACCTGGTGCGGCCCGTCCAGTTCCTGTACCCGCTGCGCAACCGGGTGTGGGAGCGGGCGTACGTCAGCGCCGGCGTGACCCTCTACGACACGATGGGCGGCGCCCGGTCGCTGCCCCGGCACCGGCAGCTCACCCGGCGCGGCGCGCTGCGGGAGGCACCGGCCCTGCGCGCGGACGCGCTCGTCGGCGCGATCCAGTACTACGACGCGCAGGTGGACGACGCCCGCTACACGATGATGGTCGCCCGCACCGCCGCCCAGTACGGCGCGAGGGTCGCCACCCGCACCGAGGTGACCGGCTTCCTGCGCGAGGGCGAGCGGGTCACCGGCGCGCACGTCGTGGACCTGGAGGGCGGGCGGGAGATCACCGTCCGCGCCCGCCGGGTCGTCTGCGCGACGGGCGTGTGGACGGACGGCGCGCAGGCGATGACGGGGGCGCGGGCGACGTTCGCGGTGCGCGCGTCCAAGGGCGTCCACCTGGTGGTGCCGCGCGACCGGATCCCGATGGACACCGGGCTGATCACCCGGACCGAGCGCAGCGTGCTGTTCATCATCCCGTGGGGCCGGCACTGGCTGGTCGGCACGACCGACACCCCGCACGACGACGGCCCGGACGAGCCGGTCGCCGACCACACCGACATCGGCTACCTGCTGGAGCGGGCGAACGCGGTGCTGCGCACGCCGCTGACCATGGACGACGTCGAGGGCGTGTACGCGGGGCTGCGGCCGCTGCTGTCCGGCGAGATGGACGACACGGCGCGGCTGTCGCGCGAGCACGCCGTCGCGGAGCCGGTGCCGGGGCTGGTCGTGGTCACGGGCGGCAAGTTCACCACCTACCGGGTCATGGCGCGCGACGCGGTCGACGTGGTCGCCGAGGGCCTGGACGAGTCGGTGCCCACGTCGGTCACCGGGCGGCTGCCGATCCTCGGCGCGGTCGGCTTCGAGGTGCTGTGGAACGAGCGGCGCCGGCTCGCCGCCCGCTCCGGGCTGCACGTCGCGCGGATCGAGCACCTGCTGCGCCGGTACGGGTCGTGCGCGCAGGACGTCCTCGACCTGGTCGCCGCCGAACCGGAGCTCGGCGCACCGATCCCCGGCGCGGAGGACTACCTGTGCGCGGAGGCCGTCTACGCGGTGACGCACGAGGGCGCCCTGCACCTCGAGGACGTCCTCGCGCGGCGGCTGCGCGTGTCGATCGAGGAGTGGGACGGCGGCCTCGCCGCTGCTGCGCATGTCGCCGACCTCCTCGCGCCCCGGCTGGGCTGGAGCCGCGAGGACGCCGCCGACGAGGTCAAGCGGTACGTCCTGCAGATCAGGGCGGAGCGCCGGGACGGACCGGCCGTCGTGGAGCCCCCGGTGACGGCGGCCTAGGAGGCGGTGAAGGTCGCGGTCATCGCGGTGACGCCGCCGGGCGCCTCGATCGACAGCTCACCGTCCGGCGAGCCGGCCGCGACGAAGGGCTGCCGCGCGTAGACGGGTCTGCGGGCGCGGAAGGACAGGTCGTTCACCCTCAGGCCCGCCCGGCGCGGCAGTTCGAGGCACAGGATCGCCAGCAGCGGCCCGTGCACGACCAGCCCGCCGTGCCCCTCGACCTCGGTCGCGTAGGTCTCGTCGTAGTGGATGCGGTGGGCGTTGTAGGTGAGCGCGCTGAACCGGAACAGCAGGACCGGGTCGGCGGTCACCGGCAGCGTCCACGGCGCCTTCGTGTCCGGCGCGTCGAAGGACACCTCCGGCGGGCGGGACGCCGCGTCGCCGCTGCGGTAGACGAGGTCCTGCTCCTCGACGGCGATCTCGGCACCGGCCCGCAGGAACGTGTGGCGGACGGTCACGAACAGCATCTCGCCGCTGCGTCCCTGCTTGACCGCCGTGGAGGCCAGCTCGGTGCGGCGCGTGACGGTGTCGCCGACGCGCAGCGGCTCGCGGACGCGGAACCGGCCGCCGGCGAACATGCGCCGCCGGTCGGGGATCGGCGGCAGGAAGTGCCCGCCGAGCGGATGACCGTCGGGGCCGAGCTCGCGCTGCGCGGGCCGTTCGAGGAAGTGCAGCCAGTGCCACAGCGGCGGCAGCTCCTCCCCCGGCGGCTCGACGTCCAGCACCCCCGCCAGCGCGGCGGACGGCGCCGCGTCGATGACCTCGGCCGCCTCGACCGGTTCCGGCGACCAGCCGCCCACGTCGATCATCGCCACATCCCTCGGCCGTCGGTCGTTCCCCAGGGATTATGCCGACGGGCGGGATCGGCGCCGGGCCCGGCCCCGCGTCAGCCGGGCCGCGCGGGGCGGCGGCTACTCCGCGAACGCGTCGACGCCGGTCAGCTCGGCCGAGTACGCCCACAGCCGCGCGGCCTCGTCCGGGTCGATCGCGTAAGGACGGACGCCCACGGGCGCGGGCGCACCCGCCTTCCGGCCGCGCACCTCGGGCACGTCGGCCGGGGTGGGCTCGGCGATGTCGCAGTCCATGCAGTAGACGCCGCCCATCCCGTCCAGCCGCGGGGACGTCGCCGCCCACACCGCGGTCGCGGCGCCCTGCTCCGGGGTCTTGAAGCCCTGGGCGATCTCGTTGCCCTCCTCGTCGATCCACCCGTAGGCGATCTTGTCCTCCTTCGGGATGTGCCGCTGCAGCGGCGTGAGGATGCTGCCCGGGTGGAGGGAGAACGCGCGCATGTCGTCCTTCGCCAGGGCGTCCAGGTGCACGGCGAACAGCACGTTGGCGGTCTTCGCCTGCCCGTACGCCTCCCACCTGTCGTAGCCGCTCGTGAAGTGCGGGTCGTCCCAGCGCATCCGGGAGAAGTGATGCCCCTGCGAGGAGACGGCGACGACGCGCGCGCCGGCCCTGACCGCCGGCCACAGCCGGTTCACCAGCGCGTAGTGGCCGAGGTGGTTGGTGGCGAACTGCGCCTCCCAGCCCGGCCCGACCCGGGTCTCCGGGCACGCCATGACCGCCGCGTTGCCGATGATCATGTCGATGCCGCGGCCGGACTCCAGGAAGCGGTCGGCGAAGCCGCGCACGCTCTCCAGGTCGGCGAGGTCCAGCTCGTCCACCTCGACGTCGCCGAGGTCCCCGAGCGCCTCCTTCGCGACCGCCGGGCGCCGCGCCGGCACCACGACGTGCGCGCCGGCCTCTGCCAGGGCGCGGGTCGTCTCCAGGCCGAGCCCGGAGTAGCCGCCGGTCACCACGGCCAGCCTGCCGGACAGGTCGATGCCCGCCAGGACCTCGCGCGCCGTGCTCTCGAACCCGAACCCCGAATCGATCCCGTGCTGCGGAGTGATCATGCACCGTACGGTACGAGTTAGAGCGCGCTCCAGGTCAAGCCGGGCCCTCCGCGGGGATCTCGGGGCAGTGCGTGCCGGTGTAGATGGTCGGCATGCAGCGGTTGCAGTGGATGCACAGCGACCGCGTCGAGGGGTCCTCCGCGATCCTGTTCACGAGGTCGGGCTCGCGCAGCAGCGCGCGTCCCATCGCGACGAACTGGAAGCCCTCCGCCATCGCCCTGTCCATCGTCTCGCGGTTGGTGACGCCGCCGAGCAGGATCAGCGGCAGGTCCAGCTCGGCGCGGAACCGGCGGGCGTGTTCGAGGAGGAACGCCTCCTGGTACGGGTAGGCGCGCAGGAACTTGGTGCCGGACATCCGGATGCCCGTCCGCAGCGGCTGCTTGAAGTTGGCGGCGAACTCGCGGACCGGCGCCTCGCCGCGGAACAGGTACATCGGGTTCAGCAGGGAACTGCCCGCCGTCAGCTCCAGCGCGTCGACGGTGCCCTCCTCCTGCAGCCAGCGCGCCACCTGCAGGCTGTCGTCGACCTCCAGCCCGCCCGGCACGCCGTCCCGCATGTTGATCTTCGCGGTGACGGCGATCCGGTCGCCGACCTCCTCGCGCACCGCCCGGGCGATGCCGAGCGCGACCTTGGCGCGATTCTCGATCGGCCCGCCGTAGGCGTCGTCGCGCTTGTTCAGCCGCGGGCTGAGGAACGAGCTGGCCAGGTAGTTGTGCCCGAAGTGGATCTCGACGGCGTCGAAGCCCGCCTCGATCGCCAGGCGCGCCGCGGCGGCGTGGTCGCGGGTGACCCGCTCGATGTCCTCGGCCGTCGCCGCCTTGGTGAAGCGCATCCCGAGCGGGTTGAAGAACCGCCCGGCCGACAGGCCCCGCATCCTGTTGGAGCTCGCGTCGGCGACCGGCCCGGCGTGCCCGATCTGCGCGGACGCGGCCGCGCCCTCGGCGTGCACGACGTCGGTGAGGCGCCGCAGCCCGGGAACGGCCTCGGGACGCATGTGGATCTGCCGCCGCTCGGTGCGGCCCTCGGGCGCGACCGCGCAGTAGGCGACGGTCGTCATCGCCACTCCCCCGGCGGCGGGCCGCCGGTGGTACTCGATCAGGTCGTCGGTGACGAGGGCGTCCGGCGTCATGCCCTCGAAGGTGGCGGCCTTGATGACCCGGTTCCGCAGGGTGAGGGGCCCGAGCTTCGCGTTTTCGAAGACGTCCACAACGACCTCCGATCGAGGAGTTTCCATGCTGGGCCCCGGCTCACGGGCAGGCACGCGGAGCGAGCGCCGGCGAGCGGAGCGGGGGTTCCAGGGGGTCGCCCCCCTGGGCCAACACCGTGACGGGGGTTCCAGGGGGTCGCCCCCTGGGGATCACAGCCTTTCGAGGATGGTGACGTTGGCCTGGCCGCCGCCCTCGCACATCGTCTGCAGGCCGTAGCGGCCGCCGGTGCGCTCCAGCTCGTGCAGCAGCGTGGTCATCAGCCGGGCGCCGGTGGCGCCGAGCGGGTGGCCGAGGGCGATGGCGCCGCCGTTCGGGTTGACCTTCGCCGGGTCGGCGCCGGTCTCCTTCAGCCAGGCGAGCACGACAGGCGCGAACGCCTCGTTGATCTCGACGGCGTCGAAGTCGCCGATCGTCATGCCGGTCTTCTTCAGCGCGTGCGCGGTGGCGGGGATCGGCGCGGACAGCATCCGGATCGGGTCCTCGCCGCGCGCCGAGATGTGGTGGATGCGGGCGCGCGGGGTGAGGCCGTGGTCCTTGACGGCCTGCTCGGACGCGATGAGCAGCGCGGCGGAGCCGTCGGAGATCTGGGAGGCGAGCGCGGCGGTGAGCCGGCCGCCCTCGACGAGGGTCTTCAGCCCGGCCATCTTCTCCCGGGTGGTGTCGCGGCGCGGGCCCTCGTCGGCGGTGACGCCCTCCAGCGGGACGATCTCCCGTTCGAAGCGGCCCTCGTCGGTCGCGCGGATGGCGCGCTGGTGCGACTCGTAGGCGAACGCCTCCATCTCCTCGCGGGAGATGTCCCAGTCGCGGGCGATCATCTCGGCGCCGTTGAACTGCGACACCTCGGCGTCGCCGTACCGCGCGGTCCAGCCCTTGGAGCCGGCGAACGGGCCCTGCGTGAAGCCGAGGGGCTCGGCGGCGGTCATCGCGAACGAGATCGGGATCTGCGACATGTTCTGCACGCCGCCCGCGACGACGAGGTCGGACGTCCCGGCCAGGACGGCCTGCGCGGCGAAGTGCACGGCCTGCTGGGAGGAGCCGCACTGCCGGTCGACGGTGACGCCGGGGACCTCCTCGGGCAGCCCGGCGGCGAGCCAGCAGGTGCGGGCGATGTCGCCGGCCTGCGGGCCGACGCTGTCGACGTTGCCGAACACCACGTCCTCGACGGCGGCGGGGTCGACCTTCGCGCGGTCCATCAGCGCCTTCAGCACGTGGGCGCCGAGGTCGGCGGGGTGGACGCCGGCGAGCCCGCCCTTCTTGCGGCCGACGGGGGCGCGGACCGCTTCGACGATGTAGGCCTCGGCCATGGGGGGTGTCTCCTTCGGGGCTAGCTCGCCTGGATGCCTTCGAGGACCATGGCGAGGTACTGCTTGGCGATGTCGTCGGCGGACAGCCGCCCGCCGTGCTGGTACCAGTTGGCCGCGACCCAGACGGTGTCGCGGATGAAGCGGTAGATCAGCGTCCGGTCGAGGTCGGCGCGGAAGGCGCCCTCCTCGACGCCCCGGTCCAGCAGGGACATCCACATCGTCTCGAAGCGGCGCTGCGACTCGAGCAGGTAGTGGAAGCGTTCGCTGGTCGCGAGGTGCTTGGACTCGTTCTGGTAGAGGACGACGGCGGGCCGGTGCCGGTCGATCGAGCGGAACGACTCGACGATGACGCCCTCCATGGTGTCGCGGGCACTGAGGCCGGCGGCGAGGACGCGCTCGTAGGCCGCCCACATCTCGTCCAGGAAGGTCGACAGGATCTCGTCGGCCATCGCCTCCTTGGAGTCGAAGTGGTAGTAGAGGCTGCCGCCGAGGATGCCGGCGGCGTCGGCCACCTTCCGGACGGTGGTGGCGGAGTACCCCTGCGAGGCGAACACCTCGGCGGCGGTGGCGAGCAGCTCGGCCCGCCGTTCCGCGCGGGCGGCGGCGGTGCCCTCGGCGTCGCGCCGTCGTGGACTCATGGTCGGTTCCTAAGCGTGCGGAGAGGAGACCCTACGGATGTTGTGAAGAGACCGAGACGACCTCCCCGGTCATGTACGAGGAGTAGTCGCTGGCCAGGAAGACGATAACGTTGGCCACCTCCCAGGGCTCGGCGTAGCGGCCGAACGCCTCGCGCCGCGTCAGCTCGTCCAGCAGGTCCTCCGACGTCACCTTGACCAGGTGGGGGTGCATGGCGAGGGACGGGGAGACGGCGTTGATCCGCACGCCGAACTCGGCGGCCTCCAGCGCGGAGCAGCGGGTGAGGGCCATCACGCCGGCCTTGGCGGCGGCGTAGTGGGACTGGCCCTTCTGCGCGCGCCAGCCGATCACCGACGCGTTGTTGACGATGACGCCGGCGCCCTGGTCGCGCATGACACGCAGCGCGGCGCGGGTGCAGCGCATCGTCCCGTTCAGCGTGATGTCGAGGACGCGTCCCCACTGGTCGTCGGTCATGTCGACCAGCTCGGCGGTGCCGCCGAGGCCGGCGTTGTTGACCGCGGCGTCGATCCGGCCGAACCGCTCGACGCCCAGCGCGTACAGGGCCCGGACCTGCTCCTCGTCGGTGACGTCGCAGGGCAGCGCGGCGACGCGGTCGGCGCCGAACTCCTTCTCCAGCTCCTGCGCGGACGCGGCGAGCCGCCGCTCGTGCGCGTCGGAGATCAGGACGCGGGCGCCCTCCTCCAGGCAGCGGCGGGCGGTGGCGCCGCCGATCCCGGCGCCGGCCGCGGCGGTGATCACGACGGCGCGGTCCTTCAGCAGGCCGTGCCCGGGGACGTAGGGGGGCGGCGTCATCCGCGAGCCTCTCTGGGGAGACCGAGCACGCGCTCGGCGATGATGTTGCGCTGGATCTCGTTCGACCCGGCGTAGATCGTGTCGGAGCGGGAGAACAGGAACAGCCGCTGCCAGTCGTTGAGGTCATACGGTTCGCCGTCGGCGACCAGCCCGGCGGCGCCGAGGACGTCCATGGCGAGCTCGCCGAGTTCGCGGTGCCAGGTGCCCCAGACGAGCTTGGAGATCGACGACTCGGGCCCCGGGGCGCCGGACGCGACGCCCGCCATCGTGCGGACGGCGTTCAGCCGCATGACCTCCAGGCCCATGTAGGCGCGGGTGAGCCGGTCGCGCAGGAGCGGGTCGTCGATGGCGCCGGTGCGGCGGGCGAGGTCGAGGACGCCCTCGAACTCGCGGCGGAACCCGACCTGCTGGCCGAGCGTGGCGACGCCGCGCTCGAAGCCGAGCGTGGCCATCGCGATCTTCCAGCCCTCGCCGGGCGCGCCGACGATGTTGCCGGCGTCGGTGCGGGCGCCGTCGAAGAAGACCTCGTTGAACTCCGAGGTGCCGGTGAGCTGGACGATCGGCCGGATGTCGACGCCGTCCTGCCTCATCGGGACGAGCAGGTAGGACAGGCCGTGGTGGCGGGACGAGCCGGGCTCGGTGCGGCAGACGACGAAGCACCAGTCCGATTCGAGGGCGTTGGACGTCCAGACCTTCTGCCCGTCGACCGTCCAGTGGTCGCCGTCGAGGGCGGCGCGGGTCTGCACGTTGGCGAGGTCGGAGCCTGCGTTGGGCTCGGAGTAGCCCTGGCACCACAGCTCCTCGACGGCGACGATCGGGGGCAGGAACCGGGCCTTCTGCTCGTCGGTGCCGAACGCGATGATCGTGGGGCCGAGCAGGTTCTCGCCGATGTGCCCGACGCGGGCCGGGGCGTCGGCGAGCGCGTACTCCTCGTTGAAGATCACTTGCTGCCGGACGGTCGCGCCGCGGCCGCCGTGCTCCTCGGGCCAGCCCACGCACGTCCAGCCCGCGGCGGCCATGTGGCGCTCCCAGGCCAGCCGCTCCTCGAACGCCTCGTGCTCGCGGCCGGGCCCGCCGAGGCCGCGCGCGTGCGCGAACTCGCCCGACAGGTTGGCCTCCAGCCAGCCGCGGACCTCGGCGCGGAACGCCCGGTCCGCAGGGGACTCGTTCTGGTTCACGCCCGGAACTCTACCAAACAGTTGTTAGAAAGAATCGGCCTCCAGGGCCGGTTCCACCTCGCCCGCCTGCACGGCGGGCCGGCCGCGCCCCGGCGCCGGCACCGCGGACCGCTCCCCCGCGGCGCGCTCCCGCGGCGCCGGCAGGTCGCGGTGCAGCAGGTCGAACAGCCGGTCCCAGCGGGCCAGCACCGTCTCGGGACGGAAGCGCTGCACCGACGCGCGGGCCTCCGCGCCGAGCTCGCCGCACAGCTCCGGGTCCTCGATCAGCCGCTCCAGCGCCTCGGCGAACGCGGCCGTGTCCCCCGGCCGCACGAGCAGCCCGCCCGTCTCCCCGCCCCGCTCGCCGAGCAGCATCCGGACGCCCGGCGCGCAGTCGAACGCCACGGTCGGCAGCCCGTACGCCATCGCCTCCATCACCGACATCGGCACCCCCTCGGCGCGCGACGGCAGCGCGAACACCGACGCCTCGACCATCGCCTCCTCGACGTCGGCGACGACGCCCCGGAACTCGACCGACCCGGCCAGCCCGGCGGCGGCCGCCTGCTCGCGCAGCGCGTCCCCGTCCGGCCCGGTGCCGTAGATGTGCAGCCGCCACTCCGGATGGCGCGGATGCACCCGCTCCCACGCCTCCAGCAGCAGGTCGACGCCCTTCTCGTAGGACAGCCGCCCCACGCAGGCGACCGCCGGCAGGTTGAGCGTCGGGTAGACGGTCGGGGTGACGTGCAGGGCGTTCGGGATGTGGTCGGCGTTCGTCATGCCGTCCCTCGCCCACGCGTCCGCGTCCTCCGGGGTCAGCGTGAGGAACCGGTCGACGTGCGCGAAGTGCCGCTTCACCCGCTGGTACCGGGTCGACTTGCGGCTCGCCTTGTACGACTCGTGGCTCATCCCGATGACCCGCAGCCCCGAGGTGCCGGCCCGCCGGACCCACTCCATCGCCCAGACCTGCGGCACGATCACGACGGCGCCCGGACGGGCCGCCGCGAACATCCGCGTCAGGCGGGCGGCGCCGCGCCGCTGCACGGTGGACCGCCACACGTCGCGCCCGCGCGCCGCCGCGTTCACCCGGTCCCGCAGCCGGTCCGGCCGCCACTCCAGCACCGGCGGGCGCCACGTGTCGTGCAGGACCTCCACCCGGTAAAGGCCGTCGTGGTCGTGGTGGTGCCCGTCCGGCCCCCGGACGATCCCGACGAGGGTGACGCGGTCGCCGCGCTCGGCCAGCATCCGCGCCATGTGGTGCGCCCAGCGCTGCAAGCCCCCCATCTCGTCGATGTTGTTGCAGACGATGAAGACGTCGCGCGGTGCGTGCTCAGCGGTTCCGGTGGGAACCATGGGCGCTCCTCTCTCCGAAGTAACGGTCCACGACGGTGCGCGCGGCGGTCCCGCGGTCGTGCTCGCCGAACCGCTCGGCGAACGCGCGGCGCGCCGCCGCGTGCGCGGACCCGGCGGCGTCCAGGTCCGCGAGTGCGGCGATCAGCTCGTCCTCGGTCCGGGTGACCGGGCCGGGCGCGTGCTCCTCCAGGTCGAAGTAGCCGGCGGCGTGCTCGCCGTCCTCCGGCAGGTGCAGCACGATCGGCCGGTCCAGCAGCGCGTAGTCGAACATGATCGAGGAGTGGTCGGTGACCAGCGCGTCGGCGAGCAGGAGCAGCAGGGTCGCGTCCGCCACTCCCCCGACGTCCCGCATGGCGCTCGACGCCGACGGCGGCAGGTTCGCCCGGCACAGGTAGTGCGGGCGGACGAGCAGCACGATCTCGTCCCCGAGCTCGCGGGCGAACCGCACCGGGTCCACGGGCGGCTCCATCGGCCCGACCGGCTTCCCCGTCGGCCCCGGCCTGAAGGTCGGCGCGTAGAGCACGGCGCGGCGCCCGTCGTCCAGGTCGAGCGAGCGGCGCAGCGCGGCGACCTCGGCGGCCAGCTCGGCGTCCCCGTCGAGGCCGTTGACGAGCGGGTCGTTGCGCGGGTACCCGGCCGGCAGCGGTTCCGCCCGGACGCCGAGCCCCTTGACCAGGGTGTCCACGTCGTGGCGGGAGCGGACGAGGAAGCAGTCGAAGCGGTCCACGCTCCGCGCGAGCCGGGCGCGGCCGGACGCGGGCCCGCTCTTCATCCGCGGCTGGTCGAGCCCCATCAGCTTGTACGCCGACCCGTGCCAGGTCTGGATGTAGGTGGTCTCGGGGCGCTTGCGCAGGCGGTCCGGATACCCCTGGTTGTCGATCCAGAACTCCGCCCGCGCGAGCGCGAGGTGGTAGCGCCAGGAGTCCCGCCGCACCAGCCGCGCGTCGGACGGGAAGCCCTTCGCGGACCTCGCGTACGACCACACGGCCTCGACCGGGCGGCCCGAGCGGCGCAGCTCCCGGTAGATGTACTTCGGGTTGTCGGAGTAGTGCAGCCCGAGATGGCTCTCGAACACCGCCAGGCCCCTGCGGACCGGCAGCCGGGTCAGGATCCGGTTGAACACGGCGGCCTTCGTCCTGCTGGAGGCGAGCGCACGGCGCATGGAGCGCTCCAGCCGCCGCGCGCGCCGCCTGCCGCGCCGCGCCGGCGGGCTGCTCACGACCCGCGCGACGGCCGCGGCCGCGCGACGCGTCCGCGGGTCGCCGGCCTCCAGCCTGCCGGTCTCCAGCCTGAACGCCAGGTGCCCGTCCTCGGTGACGAACGATCGGAGCACGTCGCCCGCCAGGCGCGTCAGGCGCGGCCGCACGGGCAGCTCGACGCCGCGCAGGACCGGGGCCTTCGCGGTGGAGGTTCCCGCCGAACCGCCCGGCCGGGTGACCATCTCCTCGCCGTCGACCTCGACGCGGAGCCGGACGTCCCAGACCGGGTCGACGAACCCGATCGGCCGGATCCGGGCGGCCGGGTCGAACTCGGCGCGCCAGGCCAGCCGGTCGCCCTCGTGGACGATCTCGGCGGGCACCCGCGCCCCGCGCGCGTCACGCCGGTCGCGGAACTCCAGCGAGGCCGACAGCGCCGCGCCGCGCGGGATCCGGTCCAGCGGGTTCAGCACGTGCCCGTCCAGGCGAGCGCGGCCGCCGCGCGTCTCCAGCCGGGTCACGACGGCGGCGGGCCGCAACTCCCCGAGCGGGTACAGGTGGAAGCCGAGGTCGGTGACGTCGAGGACGCGGCGGCCGAGGTCTCCGCGCGGCGGGGTCCCGCCCCAGAAGACCCGGCCGTCCCGCTCCACCAGCGGGGCGTGCAGATCGGACCGGCGGCCGGGCAGGTACTCGGCCGCCGCCAGCGCCCCCGCCCGGTCGCCCTCCCTGATCAGGAACGCGGCGATCGCGGCGAGCGGGTTGGCCGTCTCGAACACCACCGGGTCCAGCCCGGCCAGGTAGCCGGCCGCGAGGTCCAGGAACCTGGCCCGGTACACCGGGTCGCGGTCCCGCAGCTCGCGCAGGTAGAGCAGCAGGTCGTGGTTGACGAACTTGGCGTCCTTCGCGCGCTTCAGCCCGTCCGCGCCGCGCAGCTCGAACAGCATGTCGATGCGCCGGTGGATCTCCAGCCGGTCGGCGAAGTTGGCCAGCTCGTCCCGGCGGTTGGAGATCGACGGCTTCGCCCGCCGGTCCTGGACCAGCCAGTTGTAGACCCGGTGCGGGATCAGGGCCATGCGCGCGGCGGCCGTGTACGCCTCCGCGCTGAACAGCAGGTCCTCGTAGTGGAGCCGTTCGACGAAGCGCAGCGCGCCGTCCTCCAGGAACCCCCGGCGGTAGAGCTTGTTCGTCGACAGGGTGTCGTAGAGCAGGTCGGGGTTCTCCTCCAGCGACCCGTACACGGCGCTGCGCTCGTAGAGCCACGGGTACCAGGGCCGGACCCGGTCCTTCGAGCCCTTCGGCACGTCCAGGAAGACCCGGTCGCAGAGCCCGGAGACCAGGTCGGCGCCGGTCTCCTGCGCGGCGGAGAGCAGGTTGAGGCAGGCGTGCCGGTCCAGCAGGTCGTCGCTGTCGAGGAACATCACGTACCGGCCGTCCGACCGCTCGACGCCGACGTTGCGCGGGCGGCCGCAGCCTCCGGAGTTGACGGGCAGGTGCACCGCCCCGACCCGGCCGGGGTGCGCCGCGGCGAGCCGGTCCGCGGCCTCGCCGGTGCCGTCGGTGCTCGCGTCGTCGACGATCACCGTCTCGACGCCGCCCAGCGACTGCGCGAGCGACGAGGCGACCGCCCGCGGGAGGCGGGCGGCGTCGTTGTAGGCGATCACCACCACGCTCACATCCGGGCGCACCCGCATGGGCATCCCCCTCCGCTCCTCCGGCGTGTCAGGGGTTCCTTTCCAGCAAGGAGGCGTCAAGGGCCAACTCAGATCAAAAGCTGTCAATGCTTAGCATTACCCGACAGGTCGCGGCAGACCACCTGGGAACGCCAAAGGCGCCCGGTCGAGGACCGGGCGCCTTCCATCCGCACGAATCAGATCATTCGCCTGCGGGACGGATCATCGGGACTTGGCGTAGTCGGGGTATCCGTAGCCGACGACTTCGGACTTGTCGCGGATCTTTTCCTTGACGGCGTTGTCGGTGTTGCCCTCGATCGTGGTGATCGTTCCGTTGCCGTTGTCCTTGACGACGAGGCCGACGTGGTCGATGTCGTCGATCCCGCCGCGGGACCCGTTCTGCCAGTCGAAGAACACGACCGCGCCGGGCTTGGCGGTGTCGCCCCAGCGGTGGGCCTTCTCGAACCAGGAGGCGTGCTGGACGGTGTAGGCGTCCCAGCCCATGTTCTTCACGCCCGTCTGCGCGCTGAGCCACGACACGAACATGTCGCACCACTCGGCGCCCCGGTAGTCGCCGACGCTGCCGCCGTCGCGCCGGGCGGTCACCGCGGCGTGCGGGGTGGAGGCGTACCAGTCCGCGTACTTGGTCGAGCCGCTGCGGCTCTCGCTCTCGCCGACCTGCGACTTCGCCAGCTTGATCACGGTGGACGCGGCGACCGTGCGGGACGCGGACCGGGTCGCCTTGCGGGGCGCGTGCTCGGTCCCGGAGCGCTCGGACACCACGCTCTCGCGGTGCTGCGCGGCGGCCTGGGCGGGCGTCTCGGCGGACGCCGTGCCCCCGGCCAGGGGGTTGAAGATCGCCAGTCCGACCGCGCCGGCCATCACACCCGCCACGGCGACGCCCACGGCCCGGTCCTCGGGGCTCATGCGGGCGAGCGCGGCGCGGGAGGCGGCGCCGGTGAGGCGCCCGCTCAGTCGGGGGGCGAAGTTCTTGGTAAAACGATCGAAACGACCGGTCATGCAGGGAATCTCCTTGTCTCCCATGACGCCTACCGGGTTAGCTGACGGATTCGGGCATGGAAGAGCCCTACGGCGCGGCCTGACGGACGCGCCGATTCACCCCTGGAACCTTGGGTCCCCGGCTCCGTCCGGTCGGGTGGACCTGGACGGACTCGGCCTCGCACCGCGGGACGCGGTGCCGGATATTCGGATGTATCTCAGCGACTGATCTCGAGGGGGCGCGCATATGCGGCGCGCGTCGCGTGCGGATTCCGCTCAGCGACCCTCGGCCGCGCATGGAAGCGGCCGGCGTGCAACGCATGGAACGCGCTGCTTGATTCGTGCAAGAAGGTACCAACACTCACAAGAAAAGCAAACCGGCCGCAAAAGGATCTTTTGCCTGCTCAACGCCGTTGCAACCCCCCTTCAACGACCGCCCCCGGCCGGACCTTCCCGATCTTTCTCCGGACGGCCCGAAGCCCTTACGGCATAGGGGATTCCCGCCACCGCCCCCCGGCCCGGGAAAGGTAAAATGATCAAAAGGCGCGGGACGCTTCCGCCCTTCACGGCCCGCCCGCGCGCCGCGGCGCAGATCACACGGACCGCGCTACTCCCCCGCCGATGTGGCCTACGTCACCCTGGTTCACGGTCGGCCTGACCTGCTGAAGATCACTCCACGTGCAGGGCGAACATCGTGGTGTCGTCGGCCGCCCGGTCGTGCTCCATCCGCGCGAGCACCTCGTCCAGCGCCAGTTCCGGCCCCGACGAGGAGTCCCGCAGAATGCCGGTGAGCCGATCGATCCGCTCATCGAGATCGGTGTCCCGGCGCTCCACGAGGCCGTCGGTGTAAAGGAACAGCAGATCCCCCGGCCGCAGTTCCGTGGAGATCGTCGTGTATTCCCAATCCGGCAGCGCACCGAGCATCGGGTCGCGATAGACCTCCAGCGGCTCGGCGTGCCCGTCCCGCACCAGGATCGGCGGCAGATGCCCCGCGCACGTCCACTCCATGACGCGCCGGTCCGGCCGGTAATGGCCCACGATCGCCGTGCCGGTCGCCGGCGGGTCCATGCTGCCGACCAGCTCGTTCAGCCAGCCCACCAGCTGCCCCGCCGACTCCCCGGTGCACGACAGCCCGAGCAGCCCGTTACGGCTGCGCGCCATCGACGCCGCCGCCGGGAGGCCGTGCCCCGCCGCGTCCCCGATAGCGAACAGCGCCCGCCCGTCCGGCATCGCGCGGGTGGCGAACCAGTCCCCGCCGATCCGCGCCGTGCTCTCCGCCGCCAGCGCCCGGATCGCCACCCGCAAGCCCGGCAGCCGCTCGACCTCGCCCTCGTCCGGCAGGATCGCCCGGCGCAGCGTCACCGCCACCTTGCGTTCCTGGGCCGTCCGCGCCTGCTGCTTGAGCATCTGCCGGCGCGTCTCCGCCAGCGCCCGCTCCACCCCGCGGCGCCGCGTGATGTCCTGCGAGACGATGTTGATCGACACCGGCAGCCCGGAGTCGTCCAGCACCGGCTCGGCGAACACCCACAGATGCCGCGGCGTACCGTCCTTGCCGATCACCCGGTGCTCGGCCTCCACCGGCTCCCGGCGCGAGAACATCGTCTGGACGGCCTCCTCGACCAGCGGCAGGTCGTCGTCGGCGACCACCTTCGGCAGGTCGTGCGGCGCCGGCGGCACCTCGTCCGGACCCAGCCCGTAGTTCGCCAGCATCTGCGGCGTCCAGTCCGCCTGCCCGGTGACCAGGTCCCACTCGCCGAACCCGATCAGCGCCAGCCGCTCCACCCGCTCCAGCCGCCGCGCGCTGCGGTCCTCCCCGGTGTGGTACCGCCAGGTGAGGCACACGCCCGTCGGCGTCCGGACGCACCGCGCGCTCATCCGCGACGACCGCGACAGCCCGCCCTGGACGGTCGAGTACATGATCGAGTCGCGGTCCAGGGTCGGCCCGCCCTCCAGCACCGCGACATAGTCCTCGAACAGCCCGCTGAGCGCCGCTCCCGGATCCGTCCGCAGCAGCCGCTGCCCCGTCAGATCCTCGGCGCCCCGCCCGAACAGGTCCCGCGCGGCCTTGTTCAGCTCGGCGTACAGGAAGTCCTGCACCTCGCCGTCCGCGTCCCGCACCGGCACCAGGTGGGCCGCCGAGTCCAGCGCCCCGTCGAGCAGCCCCCGCGCCACCGGATCCTCGGGCAGCCCCTCGATGATCGCGGCGTCGCCCCCGGTGTCCTCGGCCGCCAGGCGGTGCAGGAGGTCCTCGGCCTCGGAGACCACGCCCCGCCGGTCGGTGTCCTCCGCGCGCGGCGGCCGGCGTCCCGCCACCACCGCGCCCTCGGCCCCCGCGCCGCCGCCCTGGACGACCATGGCCGCCGCCTCCGGCAGCTCCATCTCCAGGTCACGCGCCAGCCAGATGAGGTGCTGCAGCGCCTCGCCGGGCGGCACCCCGAGCCGCCGGGCCAGCATCACCCGCGCCTCGGCCAGCACCGCACGGTCGTGCGCCGCCCCCCGCAGGCCCTCGAGGTCCGCCGCGTGCACTCCAGGCGTCCCCCACGTGCCGTCCGCTTCCGACACCCCAGTCCCCCGTTCGGCGTTTTCATGCCCTGGGAGAAAAAAGCTACATACGTCGGCGAAGGTCCGTTCGCCACCATCTTCGTTACCAGTCCGGATCTTTACCCGGCTTTTTCTTTTCGCCCTAATACGACCGCTTTCACTGACCGTCCGGAGACGATCCCCTACCCACGCATGTGACCTGCATCACAGCCCTCGCGAGCGCCGTCACGCACCCCGCCGCGGCCTCCGCGGACGTCCCCTCCGGATGCAGCGTCAGCACTACGACGATCTTGCCGTCCACCACCCCGGTCGTATGCAGCGCGGGCCGTCCGAGCCCCAGCTCCGCCGGCGCGGGCCGCCGGTCCGGCACGTCCTCGAACCCCGACCACCCCTGCTTCACCGCCGACGGCCCCGCCTCCGCGATACCGAAGACCTGGTCGAACCCGTCCGCGCCCCTTTTCGCCATCCGCCCCAACTGCTCCAGCACGAACCGCCCCTCCGGCACCGCCACCGCATGCCGATAGACCCGCACCACGTCCCCGGCGCTCATCCCCGTGTACCCCCACCACCCGGGCATGCCCGCGGGCGGCGGCACCGTCTCCCGCAACCCGGCCCGCCGCACCATCCGCTCGACGATCCCGGCCCGCCCGCCCCGCTCCCACACCTCGTCCGCCGCCGCGTCATCGCTCGCCCGCAGCATCGCCCCGACCATCTCCCGGTCCCGGGCCTCGACCACCCGTCCCCGCAGGAAGTCGAGCGCCATCAGCACCTTGACCACCGAGGCCGCCCGGAACACCTCCGCCGGCCACCGCTCCGCGACCGCGCACCCCGCCGCCAGATCGAAGACGGCCCATGCGGCCCGCACCCCCGCGGGCACCTCCGCCGCCGAGAACCCGGTACGCACGACCCTCCAGACTGCGCTAGAGTAATCACGCCCGCTCAGACGGGCACCGGGACGTAGCGCAGTTTGGCAGCGCACTTGACTGGGGGTCAAGGGGTCGTGGGTTCAAATCCCGCCGTCCCGACAGAACAGGAAGCCCTGTCGATCACGGAGTAATCCGAGGTCAACAGGGCTTTTGTGTTCCTGGTGGCCGTAGCCGTCACGATCTAGACGGCCCGGAGCCGGGGACCATCCGGGGACCTACGGGCCCTCAGATGGACGCTCAGAGCCTCTCCGGCCGCGCTGATCGAAGCGGAGTCCGGGTGCAGGTAGCGCTGTGTCGTGCTGAGTGACCCGTGCCCGGCGATCTTGCGGAGCACATGCACCGGGACGCCCGCATCGGCCATCCACGTCAGGCCGGTATGCCGCAGGTCGTGACGCCGGAGATGCTCGTGTCCGAGCTGGGTGACCACGTCGTCCCAGTGGGTCGCATCGCGAAGTACGGCGGTGGTGATGCGCCCACCGCGCGGGCCGGTGAATAGGCGAGCCGCGGGCTTGTCCCCAAGTGCGTCCAGGCGCTGGGCGACGATCGGCCGGATTTCCTCGATCAGGGGTACGGTCCGGGCTCGCTTGCCTTTGGTGCCTTTGTCGACCAGGCCGCCGGGGCTGGGCGTGGTCTGCCGGCGAACCTTCCACGTCCATGCATCGCGGTCGATATCGCCGACGCGGACGCCGGATACCTCGCCGATCCGAGCAGCGGTGCAGGCGGCGAAGGTGACTACCTCGCCCCAGCCGGAGAAGTGGCCGGAGGACCGTTCGACGAGCGCGGCCGCCAGGCCGACGAGGGCAGACCAGTCCGGGAGCGCGAGGGCGCGCGGCTCGTCCAGCTCGTCTTCGGCCCTCTTGTACTGCTGTTGCCAGCCGGTCACCCGCGCTGGGTTGTGGGTGATGATGCCGTCCCGTACCGCCTGCTCCATGACCCGGACGAGGATGGCGAGGCTGTTCTTCACGGTTGAGCGGCCGCATTCATCAACGATCCAGGCATGGACGGTGCGGTCCACCGCACCGTTGGTGATCATACGAACCTGTAGATGCCCAAGCGACGGAACCACACGGAGGCGCCAGCCCGCCATGTACGGGTCGAGCGTCTTGCTTTCCAGACCTCGCGTGGCGAGCGTCATCACACTCTCGCTGTACTCGGCGAGGGTCATGGTGAAGGTGGCTGGGGCGATGCCCGCGCGAGCACCTTTCTGGATTTCGTCGATCCATTCTTTGGCCTGGTCTTCGGTAGCGACCGACTCTGAGACGGAGCACCGGCGACGGGTCGCCGGGTCGGTCCAACGGACGCGAGCGCGGTAGGGCCGGGGACGTCCCGCGCGATACTCAATGTCAGCCGACAACGAGACGCCGACCGGGATCTTTTCTCTCGCGCTCATGCCGTCTTGTCCTCTGGGTCGGTCCGGTGGCTCATCAGCCAGCGCTGAACGTCAACGGCGCTGTACCGGGTGACGGAGCCGCTCAGCTTGACGAAGGGCGGCCCCTGGGTAGGCCGGGCGGTCCGCCAACGGCGGAGCGTGGAGGGGTCGACACCGATGATCTCGGCGAGTTCTTCGGTGGTGTACCAGCCGCCGAGCAGCAGCCCGGCATTCTGTCGTTCGAGGGTTTCAGTCATCGCGTTCCTTTGGTCGATCAGGCGGCTTCTGCGGTGGGGGCGTGCGAACCAAGCTCGTGTGCGAGTTCCTCGCGTCCGGCCTGGTGTCGTCGGCGTGCTTGGTCGGCGGCGGTGTTGGCCAGGAGGGCGTCTCCGGTGGTCTTCCAGCCAGAGCCGACGTAGGACAGGCGGCCGAGGATCACAGTCGTTTCGGCGTCAAGGTCGGCTTGACGCTCGAATCGCTCGGGCGGGTGGTCCGGTCCTGGTGTCTGGGTGCGGCGGTACAGGACGCGTGCGGCGCGTAGAGCGCCAAAGGTGACCGAGTAGCGGCGAGCTTTGATGAGGAAGTGGCCGCCAAAGCCGAGCATGTGTGCCCAGCGGCGCAGGGATTCGAAGCCGGTGTGTTCGCCGAGGGTCCAGGCGGCGTGGACGAGACGTTCGGTGTGGGTGCCGTCGGGTTTGGCGTAGAGCGCGATGCTCGCGGCGTGGAGGCGGCGGGAGGTGTGTCCGGTGACTTCGGTGCCTTTGGTGGCGTACTTGGCGAGGTAACCGGCCACCATGGCGTCACTGACGGACTCGCCGCTCAGAGGTCATAACAAAATGTGCATGTGACGCGACGTGTAGTGATGGTCGGGTGTGGTGTGGGTGGGTGCGTAAGGGCGAGCAACCCCCATGGATCGTGCCCGACAGCCTGTGGGAGCGGATCGAGCCGCTGCTGCCGAAGGTGGAGCGCCGTAAGCGCCACGCCGGGCGTAAGAGGTTGCACGACCGCCGGGTGTTGTGCGGGATCTTGTTCGTGCTGCATACCGGGATCCGGTGGGAGTTCCTGCCCCAGGAGCTGGGGTTCGGGTCGGGCATGACGTGCTGGCGGCGGCTGGCCGAATGGCACCAGGCCGGCGTATGGGAGCGGCTGCACCATCTACTGCTGGAGGAACTGCACGCCGCCGGGCAGCTGGACTGGTCCAGGGCGGTGATCGACAGCTCCCACATACGGGCATTGAAAGGTGGCCCAAAACCGGGCCGAGCCCGGTCGACCGCGGCCGGCCGGGCTCCAAACACCACGTACTGACCGACGGGCACGGCATCCCGCTCGCCTTGTCGGTGACCGGCGGGAACCGCAGACGACGTCACGCAGTTGATGCCGCTGCTGGAGGCGGTGCCACCGGTCCGGGGCCGGGTCGGCCGGCCCCGGCGAAGACCCGGGCGGCTGCTGGCCGACCGCGGCTACGACCACGACAAATACCGGCGCCTGGTCTGGGGCAAGGGCATCAAGCCGGTCATCGCTCGCCGCGGCGTCCCGCACGGGTCCGGGCTGGGCGTTCACCGCTACGTCGTCGAACGCACCATCGGCCTGCTGCACTGGTTCCGCCGCTTACGCATCCGCTGGGAGATCCGCGACGACATCCACGAGGCCTTCATGACCCTCGCCGCAGCCATCATCTGCTGGCGACGCCTCGTCCGCTGATTCTGTTACGACCTCTAAGTGCGGCTGGCGTACTAGAGCCGATCTCCGGAACTGGTAGGGCATGCAGGTAGTTGGAGAGGCACCGCCTCAAGCCTTGGCCTCAAGCAGAGAAATGCTCCACCCGCCGACCCCGGACTGCTCCGCTCACCATCACCAAGATCAAACGCCTGTAGGCCTGCTCGCCCGCCACTGGCACGGCCTGGACCACTACCTTTGCTGGCACCTATGGTGACGCCGTCACCAAGCCCCCGCCCGCTGGCACCACCAACGAACCCGCCTCACCCACCGATAACGAGATCACAATCTCCGAATGCCCTCCTAGTATCAGCAGCGGCAGAGACCTTGACCGGGTTTGCCTGGAGACTTGGTGGCAGATGATCGGAACCGGTCAGCGGGATGGGCTGCAGGGCTAAGTTCCTGCTGGTTTCCGGTAGGTGAGGTCATCCGGGTCGGGGGTGAGCCGGACGAGGTGGTGGTCGGGGGAGAGCCGGCAGGCGGGGTCGGTGCGTGCCGCATCACCGGTGAGGGCATATGCCTGGCACCGGCATCCGCCGAAGTCCGTTTCCTTGGCCGGGCAGCTCCGGCACGGTTCGGGCATCCAGGCTGTGCCGCGGTAGCGGTTGAAGGCCGCTGACTCCTCCCAGATCCAGCGCAGTGGGCGGTCCCGTACGTTCGGCGGGTCCAGGTTCTCGATGCCGTACGCAGCTGGGCACGGTAGCGCGGAGCCGTCCGGTGCCACGGTGATCGAGGTGGCTCCCCAGCCGCCCATGCAGGGCTTGGCGACACCGTCGGCATAGTCGGGCACTACCCAGATCAGCTCCGGCTCGCCAGCGAGCCGCTCCTGCCAGGCCGCGACCGTCTCGCGCGCGGCGGCGAGCTGGTCTTGGCCGGGCATCAGCGCAGCGCGGTTCCGCAGGCCCCAACCGTAGAACTGGATATTGGCCAGCTCGACACGGTCCACACTCCAGGACACGGCGAGCCGGATAATCTCGTCGAGGTGATCGAGGTTCAGCCGATGCAACACGATGTTGAGGCCGAAGGGCAGGCCGGCTTCGCGGATGATCGCGGCGGCCTGGCGCTTGTCGCCGAAGGAGACCCGGCCCGCGATCAGGTCAGAGCGGGCGGCGGTGGCGTCCTGGACCGATAGCTGCACGCTGCGGAGCCCGGCCGCGGTCAGTTCGGCGAGCCGGGCACTGGTGAGGCCGACCCCGCTGGTGACGAGCTGGGTGTAGATCCCCGCGGCGTCGGCCGCCGCGACGATCTCGGTGACGTCGGGCCGTAGCAGTGGCTCGCCGCCGGAAATGTGGGTTTGGACGATGCCCAGTTTGCCGGCCTCGGCCAGCACCCGTCCCCAGTCCGCGGTGCCGAGCTCTGCGGGCCGCCGGACCAGTTGCAGGGGGTTCGAGCAGTACGGGCAGTGCAGCGGGCAGGCGTGGGTGACCTCGGCCAGCAGCGCCCACGGCGGCCGGATCATCTGAGCCAACCCTGGACCTTGACCCGCTGCAGGAACGACGGAACCTCGGTGGCCACCGGAGCCTGCGGGAACTGTTCGGCCAAGGTCCCGCAGATCTCGGCAGCGGTCCGCGAACCGTCGCACAACCGCAGGATCTGCCCGGCCTGCTGGTTGAGCACCACCACGCGCTCAGGCATCAGCAGGATGTCGGACTCGCGTACCGCGTCCCAGCGCAGAACGATCCCGCGCCGGAGCCGTGGACGCCATTCGGCGGAGGTCATTTCTGCCCGCAGGCGCGCTCGACCGCGTCCAGCATCGACCACAGCACGTCGAACTTGAATTCCAGCGCGGCCAGTACCTTCTCCTGGTCGGCCCGGGTAGTCGCCCACCGCCGGACCAGGTCGAGCGCCTCCTGACTGTCCCGACGCCCCTGCGGGGGCCGGACCCAGAAGTACTGCAACCCATTCCGGTCGATCCAGCCGTAATGCTTCTCGAACGCGGCTGTCCGGCGCTCCAGCAGGTCGGGAGCGAATACCTCGGTCAGCGACGACGCGATGGCCTCGAGCGGCGTGGCCAGCCGTACGAAATTGACGTAACCGTCGACGGCCAGCCGGACTCCGGCCAGCACCCCCTCCCCCGACTCCAGCGCCGAGCGCTCCAGCCCCGCCGCCTCGCCGAGGCGCAGCCAGCGCTCGATCCCGCCCTCGTCATCATCGGTGCCGTCGTGGTCGTGGATGCGGCGGATCCAGGCCCGCCTCAGTTCCCGGGTGTCCAGCTTGGCCACGATCAGCGCGTCCTTGATCGGGATGTTGCGCTGGTAATGGAAGCGGTTCGCGACCCATACCCGCAGTTCCTCCGGGCTCAGGAGGCCGTCGTGCATCCGCTCGTTGAACGGATGCCGGTGGTGGTAGCGCTCCGTTCCGGCGGCGCGCAGCCGTTGCTCGAATTCTGCGGGGGTCCACGGCGTGCTCACAGTTCGACGGACTTCCCTTCGGGGACGGCTTCGATCCTCTTGGCTGCCAACAGGGCGTGCTGCGGAGCCTCCGGATGGGTCAGCGGGTTGGTGTTGTTCAGGTGGGTGTAGAAGCGGTGGCGGGCAGGCACCTGTGCGAGCCGCTCAGAAGTGCCGGCCGGCCCCCAGATCGGCAGGTGGCCCATCTGGGTGGCAGTACGGCAAGAGAGCCCAGCCGTACGGGGCTCCTGGTCGTCCCAGAAGGTGCCGTCGACGAACACACAGTCGGCGTCCGCCAGCTCCTGGTCGAGTTCCGGGGGCCAGTCCGCGATCGCAGGCGCATAGACCAGGCTGCCGTGATCGCCGTCAATGCGCAGCGCCACTGCCCAGCGCCCCTCGGGCTGATCGGCGGCGTATCGGGGTCGCTTGCCCGATACCGGTACGACCCGTACCCGCATGCCGTCCTCAAGCTGGAGACTTTCGCTGTCGCGCAACTCGCGCCACGAAAGGTCGGTGTAGGGAGCCAGCACGTCGTGGATTCGCAGCCCGTGCGTCAGCCCGCGCCACACGGCGGCGGTCGACAGGACTCTGACGCTGGCGGCCTCCCGCAGCCGGAACAACCCGAGCGTGTGGTCGAGTTCCGCGTCGGTGAGGAGCACCCCCGCGATCGGGGTCTCCCTGCCACCCGGCGCGGGATGCAGGTCCTCGCATGCCTCGATCTGGTCGGTCAGATCCGGCGTTGCGTTGATCACATACCATCGGCCTCCAGCCGAGCCGCTGATGGCGATGGAGGCATGTTTACGGCGCCGCTCTGGATGGCGGCGGGCTCCGGCGCACCCAGCACAGCCGCAGTTCCACTGCGGGACGCCACCCCCCGCCGCCGTCCCGAGCACGCGTACGCGCATCGGCGGATCGCTACTTGGACACGGGCAACGGCCCCTGGATCGAACCCGGGTAGTAGGCCGTGACCTCAAGCGAGGTGTTGATTACCTCGAAGTCCGGTGTCTGCCACACCATCGACTGCTCGCTCATCCGACCTTCCTTTCACACAAGAACACCAGGAGGTACCGCAACCCCGCCGCTACTTACTGAGTGTGTATACCCGGTTATACTGCGTTGTATCGGTGCGCTGACAAACCCTTGTTTCGAAGTGATACGCCGCCGCCCCGCGTCCACAGGGCCCACCGATGGTCCACAGCGGATCGCCGCACGGGTCGCACCAGAGGTGGCGGGGTGACAGGCTGCAGCCGGCATTCCGCGGGGACGGGCCGCGCGCCCAGGCCCTGTGCTTGATCGCGCCCGGTGCGGAGCTCCGGATCCTGCCGGGTGGGATCGGCTTTCCACGCTCGCGCTTGATGCGGCCGGCGGGGAAGGCTACGGGATGTCCGTCGAGCGGTCGTGCGGCCGGGCCTCGGCGCCGGCCGTGGCGTCCCAGACGATTTCGCCATGCTCGAAGCGGCTGACCCGGCCGCGGCCGTCGTCCGTGTCGGTCTCGCTGGCGATGGGATAGCCGAGCTGGCCGGCTGGGCCGCCGTGGCGGAGGTACGCCTCGCGAATTTCGCCCATCACGATGTGCGCCCCCGTTTCCTCCGACCAGAACACCGAGGCCGTCACCTCGATGCGGTCTCGTGAGGAGTGGTGGAAGGTGGGCGTCGAGAGTCCGGCGACCCTCCGAACCGACACTCGCTGCCGGGGGCTTGCCACGGTACCCATGAAATCCCGCCGCCGACCGCATCGCCCGTCCGAGAGCTCGACCTCCTCACCGAGTGGTGTCGCGAGCACGCCCCGGCGACCGAGACGTCCGATGAGCTCATCGATCGTCCAGCGAGGCGTCCGCTCTGCGGTTGCGACCTTGGCAGCAGCGTGCGGTGGAAGCGTCCCGTAGACAACGACCTTCCCAGGGCCCCGGTAGAGCGGCGCTGGGCCAAAGGGAGGAAGGACCGGGAAGAAGTGGCCGTTGGGGTTCGTGCCCCAGCCGTCGTGTTCGTTCCAGAAGGTGCTCCAGACGCGGTTGTCGAAGCCGATCATGAACAGGTCGAGGTTTCCGCTGGCTCTGGAGACCGCAGCGAGCTGCTGATTGGTGTGGTCGAAGACAGCTTGCCCCGGAAGGGGGAAGAAGTGACCGTTGGGGCTTGTGCCCCAGCCGTCGTGTTCGTTCCAGAAGGTGCTCCAGACGCGGTTGTCGAAACCGATCATGAACAGGTCGAGGTTTCCGCTGGCTCTGGAGACCGCAGCGAGCTGCTGATTGGTGTGGTCGAAGACAGCTTGCCCCGGAAGGGGGAAGAAGTGACCGTTGGGGCTTGTGCCCCA
>NZ_JABMCA010000022.1:128945-134698 GCF_014706005.1 Actinomadura sp. RB99
TCGTTCCAGAAAGTGCTCCAGACGCGGTTATCGAAACCGATCATGAACAGGTCGAGGTTTCCGCTGGCTCTGGAGACCGCAGCGAGCTGCTGCTTCGTGCGGTCGAAGACAGCTTGCCCCGGAAGGGGGAAGAAGTGACCGTTGGGGCTTGTGCCCCAGCCGTCGTGCTCGTTCCAGAAAGTGCTCCAGACGCGGTTATCGAAACCGATCATGAACAGGTCGAGGTTTCCGCTGGCTCTGGAGACCGCAGCGAGCTGCTGCTTCGTGCGGTCGAAGACAGCTTGCCCCGGGAGCGGGAACCAGCCGCCTGGATTCCAGCCGACCTGGTCATTCCAGAAGGTGCTCCAGACGCGGTTGTCGAAACCGATCACGAACAGATCGAGGTTTCCCTGGCCTCGGGAGACCGCAGCGACCCGCTGCTTCGTGCGATCGAAGACCGGTTGGGCTGGAATCTCGTACTGCGCGAATACCGGTCGGAATACCTTTCCGTCTGCGATTGTCGGGGGGTTGAACTTTGCGAACAACTCGGGCTGCGGGTCATTCCAGAGTTCCCGCAGTGTCAGTGCGTCAAAGGCATGCAGAATCCCGGTCGCCCTGGGGTCCGCCGTCGCATCCTGCGTCGGCCTGATCGTCCACACGATTCCATCGTTCGCTCCGTTCGCTGACAGGGAGCTGTGACCGCCGGGCATCCCTGGACCGGGTCGGACATCGGCCTTGGCCACTGGCCCCGCCTCGTGATGTACGATCCCGGTACCCGGATCATAGTGGTACGCCTTCAGGTAGTCCTTCTCCGGCATTTGATAGAGGTAACTAGGACCGGACCAATAGACCGGACCACCGTGGATATTCGGCCCAAAGCCCTGGGATGCACCGTAGTCATCTTCCGAAAACTCTGGATGGTACGTGTTCACGAACGCCTGAAAACCCTCCCCGATCCGCTGTGGATCGGGTGAGCCGCTGTCCTGCGTCCACTCCATCGTGACCGGATCAAGCACGTAGTACCGGCCCTGCTTCCCTCCGCCGACGAGTCGCGAGCCGGGGAGGAGAACCGGACCGCCCGAGCCCAGATCGGTGTCACCCAAATGCAGTTCCCCATGGCTGTCCTTGATCGGGTTGAACTGCGCGTCGCGGTCACCATCGCGCAACCGTTTGGCGTTCGATGGCCGGCGGTGACCCGCGAGCTCGAGCCCCGGCCATGCCGGGGTCACACGAAGCTTCACAAATGCATCCGCCAGCTCCGCGGATGCCGCCGGGTTGGCCTTCTCCTGGCAGGTAATAGGTTCATAGATGTCGTTACCGGTCTCGAAGTAGATGTGACCGTCGCTGCTACCGACCAGACCGTTGCCCGACTGCCAGATGCCCGCACCCCACTGGGTACGAGTCAGAGTCGTGGTGCAAAAGATCGCCTTCGGGGCGAGCGTGCCGGCCGCGTAGCCGAACACCCATCCGTGGTAGTTCCCGGCGTCGCAACTGAACGTCGCGAACGCGGCATAAATGATGTCATTGAGCAGGAGAAGGCCGGGACGGTTCCGCTGCACCGCAGGATCGAACGTCATATTCGTGCGGGGGTCCGTTCCGCCGATTTTCACCGCCGAAAGACGCGGCGTTCCATCGCTCAGTTTTAGCGCGTGCAAGTAGTGATCACCGGCCAGATCCAGCTGACCTATAGCCGATGCGCCGCCGTGTGCCCAATGCCGGGCGACGACATACATCGTCTGGCGACCCAGATCGATGACAGGCGTGCTGGTGATCCCCACCGACCCGATCGTTTCACGGCAGATCTCGCGCTCGTTCAGCAGTCGAGTCGTTCCCAAGGGCCCGGCCTTCCACACCGGGTTCGGGTTCGCAGAGTCGTCAGCATCGAACGCATAAACCTCGTTCGTCGACGTCGCGGCGAAGAACAAGTTCTTCGTCCCACGGGGTGTGCCCGGAACCCCGCGCACGTACAGGACCTGCGCGAGAAGGTCACCGTTGACGCTGCGCTCGTACAGCCGGCCGAAGCTCGCCCCGTTCACGTTGGCCGGGCGCAGTTTCGTCTCGGCAAGATACGAGCCCGTCCGCGATGGATCATTGCGGTTCGTCGTTACGTTGGGATCCATACCCCAAAGATAGCGGTGGTGCTTCCAATCCGGCGCAAGGGAACCGAAATGTGTGAGCGGTCAGGGTTTTCCCTGGGCTACTGTTGACGCATTTCCCCAGGTCATGGCCGAGTTGGGTCTACCAGTTTGCCTCCTTGTTGATGTCTGTGGTGCGTCGCCGGGGCGTTTGTTGGGGCGGTAGCTGGGTCCGTTCATGAAGACTTGGTGGCTGGTGTTGATGAGCCGGTCCAGGAGGAATTCGGCGACGACGGGGTTAGGGAAGAGGGGATACCAGTCGACCGGGGCGCGGTTGCTGGTGAGGCTGAGGCTGCGGCCGGTGCGTTCGTTGATGAGTTCATAGAGGTGTCGGCTTGGCTGGCGGTAGGTTCGCGCATGCCGAAGTCGTCGAGGATGAGGACTGCGGGCCGGTTGAGTTCTTTGAGGCGGCGCTGCCAGGTACGGTCGGCGTGGCCGCCGGCCAGGTCGGCGAGCGCGCGTGAGGTTTCGAGGAAGCGGACGTCTGCGCCTTGCCGGATGGCCACGTGGCCGAGGGCTTGGGCGATGTGGGTCTTGCCGACTCCGACCGGCCCGTAGAGGATCACCGACTCGCCCGCGTGCAGCCAGCGCAACGCTGCGAGGTCACGGATTTGGGCGGCGGGGAGCTTGGGTAAGGCGTCGAAGTCGAACCCTTCGACGGTGACCCGTTCCCACTTCGCGCGTTCCAGCAGGTGCTGCATCATGCCGGGTGTTGTGCCCACGGCCTGCTCGGCGATGGTCCAGCAGTTCCTGCGCGGCCGGTCGCTCATCAAGGCACGCACATATCTCTTCGCCGTCGCCCGAGGCTCCCACCTGCGGAAACACCCTGCCATGGCGGCCATCAGCTCATCGAGATGACCCCTGACCGCCTCGGCCTCTACGCTGACGGCAGCAGCCGCCCCAAGATCATCGCTCGCCACACATCAAGATCACCGGGCGAACGCCTCACCGCCTGGAGACCGCGCGCGTCGCGCTGGAGAGCCGACGACGAGGTGGCCGGCATCCGGGCCGAGCTGGACCAAGTGAGCGCCGAGGTGCGCGGCGAGCTGGAGGGTCCGCACCGAGCTTGCTGCGATCGCCGAGCGCGGCGCGGCCGCCGAACGCCGCGCGGTCGAGCAGGCCGCGCGGGCCGAGCGCGCCGAGGCCGCCGCCGACCGCGCCGAGCAGCGCGCCGACGCCGAACGCGAGCAGCACGCCGCCCGCGTCCGCGAGCTGCAGGACGAACTCCGTCAGGTCCGCGCCGAGGTCGCCCGGATCGCCAAGGGCCGGGGCAGGGACGGGCCTGATGGCCGCCAAAAGCCATCCACCCCATGCCACCAGGGGACCTGTCGACTACGGCGCCGGCGGAGTGTCCGGTGTGCAGCGGGCCGCTGCCCGAGCGGACCGGCAAGCCCGGACGCCGCGCCGCCTGGTGCTCCAAGAGATGCCGCCAGGCCGCGTGGCGGGCGCGGACCGCGGCGGAGCGGGCCGGGCGGGACGCGGCCGAGATCTGCGACCGGGTCGCCGGCGCCGCCTACAGCGCCGTTCAGGCAGCGGGTGGCGCGCTGGCCGCCGCGGTGCTGGAGATGTGCGAGCAGGCCCGGTTGTTGATCGAACGCGTGTTGGAGCTCGACCGAAAGCAGCGAGAGGCATTTCCAGAGGGTCGCCATCTTGCTGGTCAGGGCCTTGCCGGTCGGCCCCGCTGGCATACCCCTCAGGCCCTCGGCTGGACCAGTGCCGTGCTGGGGTTGAGCTGAGAATGCCGGGCGCGCAGCTTGGCGCCTGAAGGTGTCGCTTCGGTGTTAAGCCGGGGGCCGCTGCCAAAGGGCTAGGGTTGCAGTGGGTTCGGGGTCAGGCCGGCACGGCGGGCGGTGTCGAGGGCGGCAGAGAGGTCCGGCTCCCAGCCGTTGCTCAGCCACGCGAAGCTCTCGGCCGACAGCGCGCCCTCGCGCGCCCGCCGCAGCGTCTCCTCCAGGGCGCCCTCCCGCGCCGCTCGCACCGTCTCCTCCAGCGCCGCCATCAGCCCGTCGTCCTCCTCGACCTCCTCACCGCCCCACCTGGCGCCGATGACGTCATTGGCCACGTGGTCGAGGAGCTGTACCACGTCGGCGGTACCGCCCACCGTGGACGCGAGGCCGTCGTCGCGGAGGTCGTCCGGATACTCGACCCGATGCCACGTGCCGTCGTACCAGTACACGAACCCCAGTTCCTTGGCCGCCTGCATGTCGGCGAGCCTTTCCAGCGGGAGCCAGCCGGGCGCCCCGGCCAACAGGTCGAGGGGCGGTTCGTGGAACCGGGTCCAGCTCATCTCGTGATCGCACCCGTACAGGACGGCCCGTCCGCCCTCCAGCGGTTCCAAGGCCCAGTCGTTGCCGCCGCCGTCCTGGTGCCCGACACCGTCATCGTTCACCGTGAAGAACGCCGAATACGCCTCGTGCGGCACCGCGGCCTCGACCGCCGCCATCGCCGCGGCGCGCACGAGCAGTTCACGAGGGCTCGGCAGGTCCTCTGGTGTACCCGGCTTGTTCATCAACGCATCTCCTCACTCTCCATTGATCGACGACGAGAGTCAGATGATCTGCCCGTCCCGCCGGTTCCGTCCAGCGGCATCAATCAAGCCGAGCACGCCGGACGTACAACGACGACTCCACCATCGCGGGGCAACTCGGCGAATACGGCCCACCCGCGGCCTGGGGCCCATGGCCCGAGCCAGTCGAGACCAACCCCGACGAGACCCTCGGCCAGGACGACAACCACCGCTGACGCCACACCCGTAGCACTGGTTCCGCGCACTTCCCATCCACCCACCTGGCCGTCCGGTCCGGCCACCGACTGACATCCGAGCCGCCACGGCACTGACAGACACGCCGTGCGCCCGCGATGGGATGAGGACCACCAGGACTGGTGCACCGACGTGCTGTTCCTGCACCGTGCCCGACCCGGCGACCACCCCTGACCGCATGCCGGCACCGCTCGGTCCGGCTGCCTCCGGCCGGGGGTGGATGCGTGCGAGAATCGATCACCGGGCCGTTTCCGTTGACGTAGGCGGTTGGGGTATCGGCCCGGTCGCCATGGCCCCGGGAGGCGCCGCATAGACCCTTGCTCCACGCCTCCCGGGGACGTCGCCGGCCCGCCGGGACGCACCAGGCAAGGCAGCGAGCGCGGCGGCGAGGCGCGCGAGCGCCGTTCAGCTCACCTGCCGTCGTCTTCCTGGCGCTCGCGCTCGACACGGTCATGCTCGCCTTCAGGCTCTTCCTGATGTTCGCCATGACGGCGACGTTGCCGCCGCCGGCGACGCGTTGGCAGGCGATCAGGCTCTTGTGGATAACCGCCTAGGCCGTGTTTCAGAAGTCGTTGGGCGGGCTGGTTGGCCGCGTTATCGGTGGGCTAGCCAGATGATGGCGTCTTTGGCGATCTTGCTTGGGTCGGTTTCGGTGGTCATCTGGTGGTCGCTGCGGCGGGCGTCGCGGTACTCGACTTCGTAGCCGCCTTCGTCCAGC
This sequence comes from Actinomadura sp. RB99, assembly GCF_014706005.1. NCBI lineage: Bacteria > Bacillati > Actinomycetota > Actinomycetes > Streptosporangiales > Thermomonosporaceae > Actinomadura > Actinomadura sp. RB99. The sequence continues at coordinate 134,539 of NZ_JABMCA010000022.1, forward strand.
AGGGAGATCGAGGCGTACCAGGCGGGGTCGTCTACGAGTGGTTCGATGGTGATGAAGGTGTTGTCGGTGGGGTTGAGGTCGCCGATCAGCATGAAGATCGCGTCTTCGGACGGCTCGTCGACGAAGTCACCGTTCTCGGTTTCGGCGCGGTGGGAGGCGT
>NZ_JABMCA010000219.1:0-549 GCF_014706005.1 Actinomadura sp. RB99
GGGGCTAATGATACTTCCTTGAGGTACCCCTACTTCGGATGCTACGAATTTATATCTTCGAGTGTCTCACTCCATGTATCCTGCTCTAGCCATTTTCCAGAATAGATTCAAGAGGCGAGTATCCTCAAAATGTTTCTTAATCAGCCCTTCCAGAAGGTGGTGGTCAATGTTGTCGAAGAAGCCTTTTATGTCTCCTTCTATAAATCAAGATACACCCTTTCAGTTCCGTATCTCTCTTAGAGCTGAATGACATCCCCTAAACGGCCTAAAGCCGTGTGAGCTATTTGAAAACGTAGGGTCCAGAACGCATTCCATGACCATTTTCATAGCTTGTTGAACAATTCTATCTCTAGGAGAGGCTATTCCGAGTGGTCTTTTCTTACCATTCGGCTTTGGGATATATTCTCTCCTTACGGGTTTGGGCTGGTAGGACTCTTCCAAAATCAAATCACTTTGTTTTTTGAATCACCCTTCATCAATACCATCTAAGGTCTCCTGATCTGGTCCTCTAGTCATCATTCCGGGCTTACTTTTTAATTGAAATTATGC
>NZ_JABMCA010000220.1:0-549 GCF_014706005.1 Actinomadura sp. RB99
TGACGTTCATCCGCCCGCCCCCTCGTCGTCGTCCTGGTCGTCGGCGAGGACGGTGTCCTCGTCCGGCTCGGTCGCCCCGGCGCCGTCGCGGGGTTCCGGGGGCGTCGGTTCGGTGGGTTCGGGCATGGGCTGGCCTCCTACTTGAGGGCGGTGATGATGGCGGCGGCGCCGCCGAGGAGCCCGCCGGCGGCGGTGATGGGGAGGGCGTAGCGCCACCGGTCGGCGGCGCGGAGCCGCGTTTCCTTGTCGCCGTCGCGGGCGGTGAGGTCGCTGATGCGTGTGTCGGCTCGGGTCGCCCCGGCCTCGACCGCGCGCAGCCGGATCTCGTGGTCGGAGACCTGCGCCGCGACGTGCCCGTGCTGCGCGAGCAGGACGTCGAGCTTGGTCTCGATGCGGGCGGCGGCGTCCTGGCCGAGCGGGATGGGGTCGGGCGGCAGCGGCATCATGCGGCCCGCCGCAGGGACGCCGCCGTGGCGCTGGCGGTGTTGGACGCCGACGCGGCCGACCACTGCGCGGTCACGACGAGCGGTTGGTCGGTGGTGGTGTCGC
>NZ_JABMCA010000221.1:0-536 GCF_014706005.1 Actinomadura sp. RB99
GCCGCTGTCGATGTTCGAGCACGTCTACGCCGAAGACCATCCGCTGATGACCGAGGAGCAGGAGCAGTTCGCCGCCTACCTGGCGTCCTTCGAGGAAGAGGTGCCGTCGTGACCGCGGAGACCCTGACGCTCGGCAAGGCGCTGAACGCCGGCCTGCGCAAGGCCATGGAGGACGACCCGAAGGTCCTGGTCATGGGCGAGGACGTCGGGAAGCTCGGCGGCGTGTTCCGGATCACCGACGGGCTGCAGAAGGACTTCGGCGAGGAGCGGGTGATCGACACCCCGCTGGCCGAGTCCGGCATCGTCGGCACCGCGATCGGGCTCGCGCTGCGCGGGTACCGCCCGGTCTGCGAGATCCAGTTCGACGGGTTCGTGTTCCCCGCGGCCGACCAGATCATCACCCAGCTCGCCAAGATGGGCATGCGGTCGCTGGGCGCGCTGTCGCTGCCGGTCGTCGTCCGCATCCCGTGCGGCGGCGGCATCGGCGCCGTCGAGCACCACTCGGAGTCGCCGGAGGCGTACTTCACCCACACCGC
>NZ_JABMCA010000222.1:0-536 GCF_014706005.1 Actinomadura sp. RB99
GGCCTCCAGCATCACCAGCGTCACCGGCAACGTCGCCGCCGGAGACACCTTCCCGGTCGAGGTCTTGATGAAGTCCGCGCCCGCCCGCATCGCCAACCACGAGGCACGCCGCACGTTGTCGTAGGTGACCAGTTCGCCGGTCTCCAGGATCACCTTCAGGTGCGCCTCGCCGCACGCCTGCTTGACCGCGGTGATCTCCTCGAACACCTTCAGGTAGTCGCCGGACAGGAACGCGCCACGGTCGATGACCATGTCGATCTCACTCGCCCCGGCCTGCACGGCCGCGCGGGTGTCGGCGAGCTTGGCCTCCAGCGGCGCCCGCCCGGACGGGAACGCCGTCGCCACGCTGGCGACGCCGACCCCGGTGCCACGCAGCGCCCCCACCGCCACGTCCACCATGTCCGGATACACGCACACCGCCGCGACCTTCGGCACCGTCGCATCCGCCGGATCAGGCCGGACGGCCTTGGCGCACAACGCCCGCACCTTCCCCGGCGTGTCCGCACCCTCCAACGTGGTCAAATCCACCATCGAGA
>NZ_JABMCA010000223.1:0-529 GCF_014706005.1 Actinomadura sp. RB99
GAATTATTCTATTTTTAAAAAAATTATACTTAAAAAAATATTACAAATTTTTTAGTTTATATTCTAAAAAGAGCATTTCAAGTAATTCCTGTAGTCTTGTCGTTCCTTCCGTCGGGCAATTGATTTAAATGAATGTAATGTTCAATGTATCTTTTATCAATATCTAAAGCTTTTGCTGCTGCTCTTATAGCATTATAAGTAGTAGAAGATTTAGTTTCTAAATCTGTAACTTCCACTTTTATACCTGAGGATTGAGCTAAAGACATCTTATCTAAATATCCATGAGTCTGAATTAATAAATTTTTAGCTTCACTCATTTTTTCTATAATAGCTTCTGAATGTTTTCATCCAGATCCTCTTGAAGGACTACCCGGAGTTTTCAAAATATTGTATTCAGGTTTATAAACTTCAAAATAATATTTTTCTCTAGATATAAGACTATCTTTATCACAAATTTCTAAGATAGTCAAACTAAAATTCTGGTAACCATACTTTAATATTGCAATACAAATAGGCATACTTTTTTCAT
>NZ_JABMCA010000224.1:0-525 GCF_014706005.1 Actinomadura sp. RB99
GACAGCCCCCAGTCGAAGAAGACGATGTCGCCGGGGCGGGCGGCGTTGACCTCGGCCGTGGTGCCGGTGTGCCAGCGGCCGGCGCGCTGGAAGTCCTGCGCGTGCCAGACGGTGTAGGCGCGGTCGCCGCGCGGGAGGACGGCGGCGGCGTTGCCCGAGCGGCGCGCCCACTCGGTGACGCTGATGTCGCACCAGGCGGCCGACAGGTACTCGCTGCCGTGCCGGGACGCGAACGCGCGGGTCAGGGTGTTCGGGCGCCCGCTGGTGCCGAGCCAGCGCCGCGCCTCGGCGAGCATCGTCGCAGCGGTCATGAGTCCTCGCCTTCATTGAGATCGAGCCACACGATGCGCGTGGCGCCTCCGTGCAGGTGGACGTGGTCGACCGAGGCCATGCCCCGGTCCCACGCGACGGTGCTCGGGTGCTCGCCGCGCCACCGGACCGCCGCGGTCCCGTCCGGCCACAGCACGCCGTCCGCGACGTGGCCCGTGCCGGACACGCCAGTGACGTCGTCGTCGCGAACGAGCT
>NZ_JABMCA010000225.1:0-522 GCF_014706005.1 Actinomadura sp. RB99
TAAAGCATATAGTTAGACTAAATACATGTAATATACGTAGATATGGTGCATGGCTGGACTAGGTGCTGAAACGCACCCTCTGGCGCTTCATAGGCACGGCTATTGCCTAGGGCAATAGCCGGCCCACTGGCGACTGGGGTGGTTACCTAGGAGACCGGGTCGCGAATCCGGCACTTCCATAGGATTTTCCATAGGGTGGTAACTTGGCAAGGTAACGGCACCGCGAATATGTCGAATCGAAGGTCCAGAAACCGGGAACGAACAGATCGTAGCATTCCCGTACTGATAGCGAAGTCGGAAGACTGAGAAGGGAGGAGGTATAGAAGTCCAATACGTAGTCGGACCGAAGGAAGTCAAGGGACGACTACGTTGGACCCGACACCAGGGTCGGTCCGAACGGACAACTACTAACCCAATTACCGGAACTGGGCAGTCATAAGCGCAATTATGAAGAAGCGGTGGATTGTAATGAATGAATGAATTGAATTGGAGTCGACGACCGGCGTAGCCAGCTAATTGAAT
>NZ_JABMCA010000226.1:0-518 GCF_014706005.1 Actinomadura sp. RB99
CTTTAAAATCCATTATGTTTTCTTTTTTTCTTAAATAACAATATCCACAATTTAAATAATCTTTAATTGCAATTAATAATACCTCATCTTTTTCATGCTGATTAATTTTAAATAGAAGAGACTTAAAAATACCATTATCTAAAGAAACAGAGAAATTACCTTCACCTGCTGTAAATCCAGATATTCACTGTGGATGTGGAATTACGCAAGATTCTCTTAAAGGACGGGCAACTGGAATAGTTTCAGGAAACATTAATTGTAATTCTTTTGATAAACCGAAATTTAAAGTTGCTTTTAAATTAATAATTCTTTGTAAACCTTCAGTAGTCAAATGTTCTTTTAATTAATTCTATTATCTCTTAAAATTTTCTGACTCTAAAATTACATGTAGATTGGCTACTATCTACAGTCCCAATATTTCCTAAACTATGTTGAATTCCTAATATAACAGGAAAATCTTTAACATGGAGTTTAATTTGGAAAACGGGTTGAATTTCTCAACCTGCTTTATATTTAGA
>NZ_JABMCA010000227.1:0-511 GCF_014706005.1 Actinomadura sp. RB99
TTTCTTTACAAAAAAACTTCGACTTCGTAAAAAAGAAAAAAGAAAAAATAAGGGTGCACATTAGAAGCTAAATAAATTTTTGCTACGCACCCTTATCCTTTGGATTAGAAGCACCGCTTTATTTTTCACTTTACCTCTTGAGGTAAAAAGAAAAATATAGGGGAGGGGCTAAGTAAATTAGTTGAAGCAGATTCCTCTATTAAATCTAAAGAAAAGAAAAAAGTGTCTACATATAGGATACCTGTAGCTAAACACGCATTTAATGAATTATGATGTATCTTTATTAAACTATACATCTGTTGCTTAGATTCAAATATATATAATAAAGTAAAATCTTTAGCATCATAAACATATATCGGCACACCCCTTTCTTTACGTAATTTATCTCGCATTTCTTGACACCTATATTATCAGGCTGAACATATATTTTTTTTTGTAAGCTTTATTCTTTTTTAAATAATAACGAATAGTAGCCTCACTACAACCTAGAGCTTCGGCTGCCTTATAGTTA
>NZ_JABMCA010000023.1:0-134658 GCF_014706005.1 Actinomadura sp. RB99
CCTGCACAACGCCGTCGACGACCACTCCCGCCTGGCCTACACCGAAATCCTCCCCGACGAGACCAAGGAAACCGCCACCGCGTTCTGGCAGCGCGCGCAGGCGTTCTTCACCACCGCCGGGATCACCGTGACCCGCGTCCTGACCGACAACGGCGCCTGCTACCGCTCACACCTGTGGCGCGACACCCTCACCCAAGCCGGCATCACCCACAAACGCACCCGCCCCTACCGGCCCCAGACCAACGGCAAGGTCGAACGCTACAACCGCACCCTGCTCGACGAATGGGCCTACAACCAGCCCTACACCAGCGAGACCGAACGCCGCCGAGCACTCCCGCAATGGCTGCACACCTACAATCACCACCGCGGCCACACCGCACTCGGCGGCCAACCACCCGCCAGCCGCGTCCCCAACCTCACGGGACAGAACAACTAGCCGGTCCTCACCGCTGGCCGGCCGCGTCCATGCGGGCCCAGTCGGCCTCCCACATCTCGTCGCGGCGGCGGTCGCAGCGGCGGCGGACCAGCAGGTACGCCAGCAGGATCGGCATCGCCACGCCGAGGACCGCGGCCGTCGAGGCGTAGGCCGCGTCGGTGACCGTCCGGCTGTGCGGGCGCGGGCGGACCGTCGGATCGCCCTTGGCGTCGATCCAGATCGTCCGGTGCGCGCCGACCTTCGCGTTCTTCCAGCTCGGCAGCGTCCCGGTGCGGGTCGCGCCGCCGGCGCCGGGCCAGGTCGCCTGCACGGTCTCGTGGATGTAGCGGTCGCCCGAGGAGCCGATGCCGCCCGTCGAGACGACGGTGGCGACCACCTGGTGCCGCTGCGCCCGCTCGGCGCGCTCGGCGGCGCCGCCGGCGTGGTACGACCACGTTCCGGCCCAGAACGCCAGCGGCGGCGCCACCGCGAGCATCAGCAGGAGCAGCCCCAGTGCGATCGTCCGCTGCACGCGGTCGATGTGCCTGCGCAGCTCGTTGTGCTCCAGGCCGAGCCTGCGGCGCAGCCTGACGGCCGGTCCGCCGCCACGTCCGGCGCGGGACCCGCGCATCTGCGTCACCTCCCCGGGGCGTGCCCACCCGGCAGGGGGTCCTGGACCCTCATTCCCCAGGATATTCCCGAGTTCGAAGATCGGCACATGATCGGTGACCGAATCCTTTCCCAGGTGGGGCCCGGCACGTCGATGCGGTGGCCTGATCCGGTCACCGCATCGACGGGCCCGCCCGCGGTTCCTCAGGGGGTTCGCGGCGCGGCGGGACGGGCGCCGTCCGCCGCCCGCACCAGCTCGTCCAGCCCGGCCTGCACGCCCTTCGCCAGCACGTCCAGGTCCGGCATCGCGTCGAAGTCGCCGGTGATCCCGAAATGGAGCGTCCCGCAGTACGACACGATCGCGGTCGCGACCCGGATGCCGCCGGTCAGCGGCACGTACGGGTGCATCTCCAGGACGCGGCGCCCCATCACGTACAGCGGGAAGTCGGGGCCCGGCACGTTCGTCGTGACCGTCTGCACGATGTCCTGGCGCAGCCGCACCGGGATCCGCGCGGCCAGCGACAGCAGCGCCGGCGCCACGGCCGTGTCGGTGAGCCGGGTGATCGCCTGCGTCCCGGCGGCCTGGTTGCTGCGCTTGACGTCGTCAGTCTGCTCGCGGACGCGGCGCAGCCGCTCGAGCGGGTCCTCCACGCCCACCGGCAGGTTCACGAACACGGCCGCGACCCGGTTGTTCAGCTCGCCGCGCTCGTCGGCGCCGCGGTGCGACACCGGCACCGCCGTCCGCACGACGGTGTCGTCCTCCAGCCGCCCGCGCGCGTTCAGCAGGTCGCGGTACCCGGCGGACACCGCGGTCAGCACGATGTCGTTGACCGTCCCGCCGAGCGCCTTGCGCGCCGCCTTCACCTCGTCCAGCGGCACCCGCTGCCAGCACCAGCGCCGGTGCGGGCCGATCGGCCCGTTCAGGCAGCCCGCCGACGGGCTGGCGAACCGGGCGGTCGCGCGGGTCAGGCCGGACGCGAACTCGCGCAGCCGGTGCGCCTCCCGGACCGCGCCCGCGCTGCGCGCCACGTCCGTGAGCTGGCGCAGCGGGCGGGTGACGGTGCGGCGCGCGGCGTCCGCCAGCAGCGCCAGGTCGGACGGCTCGGCGTCCGGCTCCCACGGCTCGGTCTCGCGGGGCTGCTCGAACTCGGGGGACAGGTCGAACAGCACGGTCGCGAGGTCCATGCCGGCGATGCCGTCCACCATGCAGTGATGCACCTTCGCGATCATCGCCCAGCGCCCGCCGGTCAGGCCCTCGACCAGCCAGATCTCCCACAGCGGCTTCGCCGGGTCGAGGCGCTGCGCGAGGACCCGGCCGGACAGGTTGCGCAGCTGCTCGTCGTTGCCCGGCGCCGGGAGGGCGGTGTGCCGGACGTGGTACAGGATGTTGAAATGCGGATCGTCCACCCAGACGGGCCGTCCGAGGTGCAGGGGGACGCCCCGCACGCGCTGCCGGTACCGGGGAACGAGGGGCAGCTTCGCGGCGATCGTCCTGACCACGTCGCCGTACGAGGGCGCGGGCCCCTCGAAGACGACCACCGACGCGACGTGCAGGGGCGTGTTCTCGTCCTCCAGGAGGTAGAAGCTGGCGTCCAGTCCGCTCATCCGATGCACGGGCTCACCGTCTTTCTGCCGCGGTTCCGCGGGGTCGGGGGGGAAGCGCCACCGGCCGGGCCGCCGGGGCGCGGGCGGCGGAGCAAGTCACGCTAACCAGGCGCCGCGCGAACCACGGGATCAACGCGCCCGGTGTGAGCGATGTGGCAGCCGAGCATGGCCGGATCCGGCCATTTCTTCTCCGGCTCTTGCGTCCCGGGCGAACCGCGAGGTCAGCGGGTGGCCAGGCTCTCCGCCGGCTCCGCCGCGGGCTCCGCGCCGTCCCGCCGCGCCCCCGCCATCAGCGCCAGCACGGCGCCCAGCACGCACATCCCCGCCGTGATCCAGAAGATCTCCCGGTACTCCGCCCGCAGCGCGTCCCGCACCGCCGCCTTGTACACGGTCATCTCCTTCGCGAACTCCGCCTTCGACATCAGGAACGGCAGCGGCGGCTGCAGATGCGCCGTCAGCACGTGGAACCGGTGGAAGCCCCACGCCGACAGCGCCGAGATCCCCAGCAGCATCCCCATCATCCGCGCGACCACCACGGCCGCCGACGCCACCCCGTGCCGCGCCGGCGGCACGAACGCCAGCACCGCCGACGACACCGGGGCGATCACCAGGCCCAGCCCGAGCCCCGTCACCACGAGGTCGACGTCCATCCGCGGCAGCGGCCCGTACGACGCGTGCGCCAGGTCCGCAGGCCACCCCGCGATCAGCACGTAACCGACCGCGGAGACGAGCATCCCCGCCGCCATCGGCCACCGCTCGCCGGCGCGCCGCGCGACGACCCCGCCCGCCACCGCCGCGACCGGCAGCGCCACCAGGAACCGCGTCAGCAGCAGCGCGCCCTCGGTCTCGTCGTTGTTCAGGACGGTCTGCGCGACCAGCACCACGTCCACCAGCGTCACCATCAGCGCCGCCCCCGACAGGAAGCTCACGCCCAGCGTCGCCAGCAGCGGCCCGCGCCGCACACCGCCGAGGTCCAGCAGCCTCGTCCGGGCCCTGACCTCCCACAGCACGAACACCGCGAGCACCACGACGCCCGCCGCCATCACGGGCAGCCCCCACGACGGCAGCGCCGACTTCTCCGGATCCGGGTTGTAGACCCCCACGACCAGCAGGGCGAGGCCCGCCGCCAGCAGCAGCCCGCCCACCACGTCCACGCCAGGGCGCGGCCCCTCCGGCCGCCCGCCCGGCACCGTGAGCTGCACCGCCACGATCGCGAGCACCGCCAGCGGCACGTTGATCCAGAAGATCGCGCGCCACTCCAGCGCCGCCGCGATCCCCGCCCCGTACAGCGGCCCGAGCACGCTCCCCAGCTCCTGCGCCGCGCCCACCGCGCCCAGCACCACCGGACGCCGCCGCTCGTCCCACAGGTCCCCGGCCAGCGCCATCGTCACCGGCAGCAGCGCACCGCCCGCCACCCCCTGGACGACCCGCCCCGCCGTCAGCACCGGCACGTCCTGCGCCAGCGCCGTCACCACCGACCCGGCCGCGAAGAACACCAGGCACGCCTGCAGCAGCGGCCGCCGCCCGAACCGGTCCGACAACTGCCCGAGCAGCGGCATCGCCGCCACGTACCCGAGCAGGAACCCGGTGAGCACCGGCGTGATCCGCTCCAGCCGGTTCACCGGGACGCCCAGGTCCTTCACCACCGGCATCAGGATCGTCGTCACGACGTAGGCGTCCAGCGCGGCCAGCAGCACCACCGCGCCGCCGGCCCCGATCGCGATCCCGCGCCGCGCGGTCACTTCGGAGCGCTGATCTTGTAGGGGGCGTTGAAGTCGGTGAACGTGATCACCACGGCGCCCTGCCCCTTCGGGAACGCGCCCCGCACCTTCAGCAGCCGCCCGTCGGCCTTGCTCACCCACACCTGCCCGGCGAGATCGTCGCCGATCCCCGGGATCAGCCCCCCGACCTGGTCCTGCGGCAGCGTCGCCGCGACCCGGTAGGCCTCCTTGCCGTCCACCTTCTCCACGGCCTCGGCCTTCGGCGCCTGCAGCGAGCCCAGCAGCTTGGCGATGCCCCGGTTCGGGTCGAGCACCGCCGACGGGTCGTACACCGCCGACGCCATCGACTTCGGCAGCTTCCGCCAGCCGCCCGTCCCCGCGTCCAGGTAGAACGTGTCGCCCTTCGCGACGACCTTCGCCTCGACGTTCTGGCCCGACTGCTCCAGGGTCAGCGTCCCCTGCGCGTCGCCGTCCCGGAGCAGCTTCATGTCGCCGCCCTTGACCATGATCGGCGTCTTGCCGTCCGACGCCACCGTGAACGCGACGCTCTTCAGGTCCGCCATGGCGCCGGCCGACCGCTTCAGCGTCTGCGCCCCGTCGAAGTCCGCCTTCGGCGCCGGCTTGTCGGACCCGCCGCCCCCGCACGCACCGGCCAGCAGCACGAACGACAACGGGACAAGACCGAGGAATCGTCTGGACATACGCGGACCCTACCGACCGGTCACGAATTTTTCTGCATCGCCCTTGGCGTCAGGCCGCTAGACGGCCTTCCTTCGGCGGGCGATGCGTGCGATCGCTGCATCGCTTCGACTCGCCCTGGGGGCTCGCTGCGCGATCGGATTCTCGCTCCGCTCGAATCCGGCTTCGCTCGCGATCGCGACGGCCCAGGTCGCCGCGTGGTCCGGCAAAAGCGGCGCGTCCGTGCGGGCAGGCGTGATCAGTGCTCGCACTGCCCGACGAGCATGGGTGTTTGCGGGACGCTCGCCACCGGCTGACCGGCGCTCCGCACGGACCGGTACCGGGAGGGGGTGTGGGGGGCGGAGCCCCCACATCGGGGGTCTGGGGGTCGCCCCCCAGAAAGACACCACGCCGACGGGAAGGCGGCCAAAGGCCGACGAACAGCCCGACCGTAGGGCGGGCGGGACTCGAACCCGCGACCGGGAGATTATGAGTCTCCTGCTCTGACCAGCTGAGCTACCACCCCGGGGGCGGCGCCCCGTCGTGACGCTGCGGTCGGGGGCGTGCCGGGTGCCATCTTAGCGGCGGGGCGTCGGCGGGGGCCAGCGAGAAGCGGTCGGGGCGGGGGTCAGGCGGGCCAGGTGGGGCGGCGCTTGTCCAGGAAGGCGCGCATGCCCTCCTGGGCTTCGGGGGTCTGGCTGGAGGCGGCCATGACCTCGACGGCGTAGGCGTAGGCGTCGGCTTCGGGACGGTCGAGCTGGGCGTACATGGCCTGCTTTCCGAGGGCTTTGCTGCGCGGGCTGCCCTGGGTGGCGCGCTGGAGGAGGGCGACGGTGGCCTTGTCGAGGTCGTCGTCGGGGACGGCGTAGTTGACGAGGCCCCAGTCGGCGGCGGTGGCGGCGTCGATGGTGTCGCCGGTGAGGGCCATCTCGGCGGCGCGTTTGCGGCCGACGTTGCGGGAGATCGCGACGAGGGGGGTGTGGCAGAACCAGCCGCCCTTGCCGCCGGGGGCGGCGAAGGCGGCGCTCTCGGCGGCGACGGCGAGGTCGCAGGACGCGACGAGCTGGCAGCCGGCGGCGGTGGCGAGGCCGTGCACGCGGGCGATCACCACCTGCGGGACGGACTGGATCGTCCGCATGAGGTCGGTGCAGACGCGCAGGAGGTCGCGGACGTCGGCGTGGGACGCGCCGGCCATGTCGGCGAAGTCGTGCCCGGCGGAGAAGACGGGCCCGTTGGCGGCGAGGATCACGCCGCGGGCGTCGGTGCCGGCGACCTCGGTGAACGCGTCGGTGAGCTGGAGGAGGAACGTGCGGGACAGAGCGTTGCGGCGGCGCGGGCGGTTCATGGTGACGGTGGTGAAGGCGCCGTCGCGTTCGACGAGGACATCCGTGCTTTCGCTCATGCTCCCGACGTTACGTCAGACCCTCGTCGTACGGTGGGCTGGTCCACGGACGCCGAGGGGGGATGGCCTTGAAGCTGCTCACTGCCACCAACTCCAGCCAGGGTTTGCGCGACAACGACTTCGACTGGTGCGTCGAGGGGGAACTGGTGCACATCGGCGTGGTGTGCGCCCGCGACCGGGACGACCCGGACGGCGGCTGCGGGTGCGGCCGCTCGTTCGCCGGGCTGAACTCGCACCGTGCGACGACGACGGCGATGGTGCGGGAGGTGCCGGGGTTCACCGACGAGGACTACGTGGAGGCGATCCGCTCCAGCCTGGAGCAGCAGGGGTGCGATCCGTCGTTCGCCGAGCACGACGCGGCGCTGCTGCGCTGCCTGGTGCGCGACTGGCCGGTGGGGGTGATCGTGGAGCGGCGGCTGGATGAGATCGTGGTCAGGCAGGTCGTGCAGCCCTGACCAGGAGGTGCGTTGTGCTCGTTGCGTTCTCGGTGACCCCGCTCGGGATGGGGGAGGACGTCGGTGAACTGGTCGCGGAGGCGGTGCGGGTGGTGCGGGCCAGCGGCCTGCCGAACCGCACCGACGCGATGTTCACGACGGTGGAGGGGGAGTGGGACGAGGTGATGGCGGTGGTGAAGGCCGCCACGGACGCGGTGGCGGCGCGGGCGCCCCGGGTGAGCCTGGTGGTGAAGGCGGACCTGCGGCCGGGGGTGACGGGCGCGATGGACGCGAAGGTGGAGTCCGTCGAGCGCTACCTGTCCGAGGGCTGACGGGCGGCGTCGCCGGGCGCCGCTAGGCCAGCCAGGCGGCGATCTCGTCGTCGCTGCGGGGGACGGCGCACCAGAGGGCCTCGTCCATGGAGGCGCAGAGCGGGACGCGCCGGTCGAGGCCGAGGACCCGGAACATGCGGCGGGCGAAGGGCCCGGCGCCGACCACGGCGAGGGCGGCGCCGTTGTCCTCGCAGCGGCGGGCGCAGTGCGAGACGGCGCGCATGCCTTCGGCGTCGATGAAGGAGACGCCGGCGATGTCCAGGACGATGGGGCGCGCGGCGAAGCCGAGGAGCCGGGTCCGGACGGCGGGAGCGGACGCCTGGTCCATCTCGCCGGTCAGCAGGACGGTGGTGTGCCGTTCGTGCTCGATGACGACCATGGCGACGGCGGTGTCCTTCACGGTGCCCCCCAGCGGATCGGGCCAGGTCCGGTCACTGGAGAGCATCGCGCGGGCACGGACGGTCGCCAAGCGGTCGGGGCGGATCGGCCTGTTCCTGTTCGTTCCGTGCCGTCCGGTCAGGTGAAGCAGGCGGGGACGCCGCGGGCGCCGCCGCGGGAGAAGCTCTGCAGCCGCTGCGAGGCGGTGCCGTGGTCGCCGGGCCTCGTCCAAGGCGTCCGGTCGCCGATGACTTGGAACGAGTCGACGATCTCCCGCGCGTCGCCGGCCTCGAACGTCAGGTCGCCGTCGGCGGCGGATCCGTAGAGGACGGCGCCGGCGAGGCAGTCGGCCTGGAGCTCGGCGGCGGCGGAGACGAGGCGGCGCTGCAGGCGGTTCTGGACGGCGTGGCCCCATTCGTGGGCGACGACGAGGTACACCCAGGCGTCGCCGTTCGCGTAGCCCGCCCGCATCAGGTGCGCGTCCCACGCGAGGAAGTCGCCGGCGGGGCAGTACTCGGCGTTGTCGCGTTCGAGGGGTTCGCCGCCGCAGGTGGGCGTGGCCGCGGGGTCGGCGCCGTCGTAGAGGCCGACGACGCGCGGGGACCGGTAGGAGCCGGTGAAGAACCGCGTCCAGTGCCGGCGCCAGTAGCCGTCGGTGATCGCGGTGGCGGTGCGGAGGTCCTCGTCGAACCCGGCCTCGTCGAACCTGCGGGGCGGTGCCGTGGTCCGCGGCGCGGCGGTGGGCGAGCCGGTGGCCCGGGGGCTCTTCGCGGCGGGGGCGGCGGGACCGGCCGTCCGGGCCGCGGCGGTGTACTCGCAGGCGCCGGTGAGCGTCATCGCGGCGGCGAGGGCCGCGGCGGCGATGGGGCGTCGGTTCATGCTGAGGGATACGCACGCGCGCCCCCCGGCGGTCGGGCCGGATCCGGCCGTTATGCCTGGAGGAGCATCCCGGCGGTCTGGACGAGGGCGGTGTTGTCGACCGCGGCGGTGCCGTCCGGGAGAGTGAGGACGTCCTCCAGGCCGACACGGACGTCGAGGTTGAACCGGACGGCGAGGCGGAGGACGGGCCAGGCGCCGCCGTCCTCGCCGTGCAGCAGCACGGGCCGCCCGTGGCCGGTGCCGAGGGCGTGCAGGAGGTCCTTCGCGGTGCCGGTCGAGGTCTCCGGGTCGGTGTCGGTGACCTCGGCGAGGACGCGCAGCACCTCGCGGGCGCGCGGCCAGCGCAGGAACCGCGCGGCGGCCTCGGTGCCGGAGAAGATCCCGGCCTCGACGCCGACGCCGCGGTCGAGGAGGGTCTCGGCGACGCGCTCGGCGCCGTCCTCGTGGAAGTTGACCGAGGCGTGGTCGGGCAGGACGGTCCAGGACCGGATCAGCGCGGCGCGCTCGGCGGGGTCCTCGGCGGTCCAGGCGCCGGTGGTGACGCCGACGGGCACGCCGGGCGTGGCCTCGCGGACCGCGGCGAGCGCGGCGGCGACGTGGCGGGGGTCCATGGTGTCGGCGCCGGCGGCGTCGCGCGGGTGGAGGTGGACGTCCTGCGCGCCGACGTCCACGGACGCGCGGACGGCCGCCGCGAGTTCGTCCGGTGTGACCGGGACGCCCTGCGCCCGGCTCCCGTTCGGGCATACCTGGAGCATGTTCCCATTCTCTCAGCCGCCCGTCAGGGGGCGATCACGCAGGGGCCGCCGCCGCAGACGTCGACGGTCCTCCCGGTGGTCAGGAAGATCGCCTTCTGCCGCCGCGCGTCCGCGTTGTTGCGCGGGTCGGAGTGCGGGTCGCGGCCCTCGGTGGGCGGCGTGTTCGTGGTCGGCGGCGCGGGGGAGCCGCTGTCCCACACGACCATCGCCGACCCGCCGGTGGACGCGCCGAACGTCGGGATGTTCCAGTACGGGGCGACGTCGAGGCTGCGCCCGGGCCGGACGGCCGGAGCGTGGATCCGGGCGCCGATCGTGCGGGCCTCGACCTCGGCGGCGACGGTCGCGACCTGGTGGTCGCCGAACGCGACGTGCATCAGCACCTGGTGCCGCGGGGTGCCCGGGTACGGGTGGTCGGTCATGTGCCAGGCGTACCCGTCGGCCTCGCCGCGGTCCCACAGCATCTGGATCAGCGCGAGGCCGATCTGCTGGTCGAGCTTGTCGGGGTAGAACAGGTCGAGGACCTTGGCGTACTCGGGGAAGTCGGCGCTGCGGTTGAGCAGCGTGCTGTAGTTCATCGCGGGGACGCCGAGGACGGAGCGGCGCAGGTCGGGGGAGACGGCGGTGAGCGCGCCGCCCATGATCCCGCCCTGGCTGTTGCCGTCGTAGGTGAGCGGGGCGCCCGGCGCGATCAGCGGCCTGCCGGAGTCGTCCTGGAACGCCTTGTCGCCGGCGAAGCCGCGGGTCATCGCGCGGCCGAGGAAGACGAAGTTCAGCATGCCCTGCTGGAGCCGGTCGGCGACGGTGCGGAACCGGCTGATGTCGGCGAGCGCGGAGACGACGTTCGGGACGTCCTCCTCGGACATGCCGATCCACTTCGTCGCGCAGAACGCGAAGTCGTGCTCGGCGGCCATCGCCTTGACGTTCCCGGCGCCCACCTCGTCCTCGCCGCCGAGCAGCCCGTGCCCGTAGAGGGCGGGGTTCGCGGGCTTGCCGAACGCGGCCTTCGGGATCTCGCACTGGAACGGGACGGCCTGGCTGTTGCCGGGCAGCCGGGACGGGAGGCCGTCCTCGCCGTAGTGGAACGCCGAGCCGGGGAGCCCGCCGTACTGGTCGAGGTAGCTCGGCGCCCACACGACGCCCTTGACCTCGCGCGCGATCTTGTCGTCGACGTTGTTCGTCACCTGCGTCACCAGGAACGACGGCGACCGGTCGCCGAGCCCGCGGAGCGCGTCGTCGCGGATGTGCAGCATCGGCCCGGCGATGCTCCGCGCGCTGGCGACGGTGAAGTCCCAGGCCAGGTACAGGCCGTCGCGTTTCACGCCGCGCGCGGCGAGGTCCGCGAGCACCTTCTTCTCGGCCTTCTGCCGCGCGTACAGCGGGTCCGTGGACGGCAGCGCCGGGCCGAGGATCTTGGCGAACGCCGCGTTCGGCGGGATGGGGTTCCCGGACGCGTCGCGAAGGTTCCGCAGCGCGACGGCGTAGCGGTGGCCCTCGACGAGGTTCTTCGCGGGCCGGACGATCAGCGCCCTGCGGTCGTCGGGGGCGTTGGCGTCGAGCTCGGCCCAGTACGGCCAGCGCTGCCCGGTCGCGGTGTCGACGATGACGATCGGCGCGTCCGGCTTCAGCGACGCGCCGATGTCGGTGACGGGGGCGGCGCCGGTGCGCGCCAGGTCGACGCCGGGGACACGGGTGAGCAGCTCGGACCCGGGGGAGAAGCCGTCCGCGCGGTTCCACGCGTCGGGCGACACGGGCAGGCCGAGCGCGTTCTTCAGCGTGGTCCGCATGTCGATCCGCACGCCGGTCGGTGTGCGCGGGTCGGGCTTGGTGTACCAGTTGCTCGGGAACGGCAGCAGGCACGACGCCGGGTCGATCGGGTCGCAGCCGTCGCCGCCCGCGGGGGCGGTGTCGGCGGACGCCGGTGTCACGGCGAGCAGGGCCGCGGACAGGACCAGGGCCGCGCCCGAAGCGAGGGCGCGCAGGGACAGGGCACGCATGGGCCGGGCACGCATCGTCCACCTCCGGGAGGTCCGCGGCGTTCGGGGAGATCTTGGTCTCACCGCGGCCCCGGGTCGATGGGCGGCGGCCGTCGGCCGATGCCGGTCATCCGGAGACGGCCCGGAGGGCCATCGGCCCCCGGATGTTCCGACGACGTTAAATCTTCCGAAGTGACGGTTTCATCTCCGTTTCGAGGGGTGATTCGGCCTTGATCGCCAGCGATAGTGAGCGCAGCGCCGCACCCACCCGGAAAGGACCGTTCCATGAAAGCCGTCCCGATCATCGACCTCACCCCCTGGTTCCACGGCGGTGAGCGCGACCGCGCCGACGTCGCCGCGCGGGTCGACGCCGCGCTGAGCGAGATCGGCTTCCTGGTGGTCACCGGGCACGGGGTGCCCGCCGCGGACCGGGACGCGATCCGCGCCGCCGCCAAGCGGTTCTTCGCGCTGCCGCGGGAGGTCAAGCAGCGGTACGCGGCGACCGTGGGGGAGCGCGGCTGGCTGCCGCCCGGCGTCGAGGCCAACGGGTACGCCGAGGGCACCGCGACGCCGCCGGACCTGAAGGAGACGTTCGCGGTCGGCGCGGACCGCCCGACCGGCGACCCGTTCTTCGACGCCGAGTGGTTCCTGCCGAACGTGTGGCCGGGCGAGGTGCCGGAGCTGGAGGCGCTGCTGACGCGCTACCTGGCCCGGATGAAGCGGCTGTCGGACGACCTGCTCGCGCTGTGCGCGGTCGCGCTCGGTCTGCCGTCGGGCTTCTTCACGGCGCACGCCCTGAACCCGTCCTTCACGCTGAACATCAACCGCTACCCGCCGCTGTCGCAGCTCGGGGAGCCGGAGCCCGGCCAGTTCCGGATCGGCCCGCACACCGACTTCGGCACCCTCACGGTCCTGGACCGGCAGGACGGGGTGGGCGGCCTCCAGGTGCACTCCGAGGAGGCCGGCTGGGTGGACGCCCCGTGGGTCGAGGACTCCTTCACCATCAACGTCGGCGATCTGCTCGCCCACTGGACCGGCGGCCGCTGGACGTCCAACCGGCACCGCGTCCTGCCGCCCGACCCGAGCGCCCCGGACGAGGAGCTCGTGTCGCTGATCTTCTTCTACGAGTGCGACCCGGACACCCGCGTCGAGCCGCTCGGCCCGCCCGTCGGCCGCGCCGCCGGCGGCGCGACCGTGCGCGCGCACGACTTCCTCCTCGAACGCCTCGACGCCATCACCCTCGCCTGAACACGCTGAAAGGTCCCCCCGTGACGGAGATCCAGGAAGGCGCGCCCGCGGGCGTGGACGTCCGCGAAGGCGACTACGGCGCGCGGGTCGCCGCGGTCGAGCCGGGCGGCGCCGGCTTCATCCCCCTCGACCAGCGGCACGGCCGGCCGCTCGACCTGCTGTGGACGTGGACGTCGCCGAACCTGGAGTTCGCGACGGTGTTCCTCGGCGTGCTCGCGGTCGCCGCGTTCGGGCTGACGTTCTGGCAGGCCACCGGCGCGATCGTGGTGGGCACGCTGCTCGGCTCGGCGACCCACGCGGTCCTGTCGGCGCGCGGCCCCCGCTACGGGGTGCCGGAGATGGTGCTCGGCCGGGTGCCGTTCGGGCACCGCGGCAACATGCTGCCGTCCGCGATCAACTCGGTGGCGGGCGGCGTCGGCTGGTTCGCGGTGAACAGCGTCAGCGGGTCGCTGGCGCTCAACACGCTGACCGGCATGCCGAAGCCGCTGTGCCTGGCGATCGTGGTCGCGCTGCAGGCGGGGGTCGCGTTCTTCGGGCACAACCTCGTGCACGCCTACGAGCGGTACGCGTTCCCGGTGCTGGCGGTGGTGTTCGGCATCGCGTCCGTGATCATCCTCGCGAAGGCGGACTTCGGCGCGCCCGCACCGGCCGGGGCCGGGGCGGGCGGGATCGGCGCGTTCCTCATCGTGGTCGGCGCGAGCTTCGGGTACGCGGCGGGCTGGAACCCCTATGCCGCCGACTACACCCGCTACCTGCCGGCCACGACGAGCCCGCGCGCCGCGGGCCTGTGGGCCGCGCTCGGCGTCTTCGCCGGCTGCACCGTCCTGCAGATCGTCGGCGCGGCGTCGGCGACGCTCGGCGGCGCGGCGCTCGCCGACCCGACCGGCGCGTTCACCGGGCACCTGCCCTCCCTCGTCGCGAACCTCACCCTGCTGGTCATCGCGATCGGCGCGGTCGGCGCCAACGCGATCAACATCTACTCCGGGTCCATGTCGTTCGTCGCGACGGGGATCCGGCTGCCGCTGCCGGCGCGGCTGCAGCGCGCGCTGGTCGCCGGGGCGTTCGGCGCGGTCGGGCTCGTCGTCGCTTACTTCGGGCTGGACGACGCCGGCCACGACTACGAGGCGTTCCTGCTGGTCATCGCGTACTGGATCGGGCCCTGGCTCGGCGTGGTGCTGGCCGACCTGGTGCTGCGGCGCGGGGTCTGGTCGGTGCGGGACGCGGACGCGCGGGTGGACGCCATGGTGTTCGACGCCGGGCGCCGCAACTGGGCCGGGCCGACGGCGATGGCGGTCGCCGTGGTGGTGTCGGTGTGGCTGTTCTCCAACCAGGAGAAGTACGTCGGGATCGTGCCGAGCCACCACCCGTCGTTCGGCGACATCACGTTCGCGGTCGGGTTCGTCCTGGCGGCGCTGCTCTACGCGGTCCTGCGCAAGGTGCCCGGGTTCCGCGAGAACGGCTGACCGGTGGGGCGCTTGTCCGCGGCCGACGGGCCGTGCGAGGTGAGGACGACCGGGACGCCGAGCGCGTCCTCGATCGTCGCGACCGGACGGCCCAGCGGCGCGTAGACCGGCCGCGCCGACGCCAGCCGGCGGGTGAGGGCGGCCTGGCGGTCCAGGCCGCCCCCGCCCGCCGGCAGCCGGTCCAGCCGCCCGTCCGGCGTCGCGTAGGCGTGGCAGACGCGCAGGTCGGGACGCGCCCCCGCGACGTCCAGATGCGTGACCGCCAGGCCGTCCGCGCCGCCGGCGGCCTCCAGCGCGTACCGGAGCGCGACGGCGTCGAGGTGGCCGGCGCGGAAGGCGCCCTGCCAGGGGCCCGTGCCGTTGTGCGGCTCGGGGAGGGCGGCGATCAGCGCCGCGTCCTCGGTGACGAACGGCCCCGGGCCGTGGCGCGTCGCGTACGTCCGCAGGACGCCGAGGCGGGCCGCCGACGCGCCCGCCTCGTCCAGCAGCGTCTCGGCGTTGGCGAAGGTCGTGGTCGACCAGGTCGTGTACGGGTGGAAGCCGTGCCGCTCGTCGAGCAGCACGCCCTGCGCGCCCTCGAACACCACGTCGCCGGACCGGAGCAGGCCGTGCAGGTGGCCGCCGCCGACGATCCGCACCCGCTCGGCGAACGCGATGAACGCGTCCGCGCAGGCGGCGACGTCCGGGACGTCCTCGCCGGACGGGAACGACGCCCGGTACCAGCCGTGCACGGCGGCGAGCCGGCGGCGCAGCCGGGCGGGTGACAGGCAGTCGCCCGCGCGCGGCGCGTCGTCGTGCGCGAGGGCGTAGGACGCGGTCTCGCCGATGCCCATGCCGCACGACCCGTGCCGGGCCGCGCCGCGCGCCCGCTCGCGCGCGCGGTTGGCGGCCCGGTGGTACGGCGTGGTGAGCAGCGCGTCCCGGTCCACGGTGAGCCGGTCCAGCGCGTCGCCCACGCCGAGCCGCCGCAGGTGGTCGGCCTCGGCGGCGAGCGCGAGCGGGTCGACGAGCATGAACCGCGACAGGTGCGTCCTGACGCCCGGCGTGAACGTCCCCGAGCCGAACTGGGCGAACGTGTGGTGCCGGCCGTCGCCGGCGACGACGTTGTGCGCCGCCTGCGCGCCGCCGTTGAACCGGACGACCGCCGTCACCGGGGACGTGCGGCAGAGGTGGTCGACGACCGTGCCCTTGCCCGCGTCCCCGAACCCGAGGTCGACGACGATGACGTGCCCCATCGCGGTGCCCTCCTCTCCCGTGCCCTCCTCTTCCGTGTGGGCCTCAGAGCCGCGTCGTCCCGGACGGCCCGGAGGCGTCCAGGCCGGGCGGCGTCGCCGACACCGCGACCGGCGCGCGGGACGCGTCCAGCCGGGCCAGCGCCCGCGACACCGACGCGCCCGCGTCCGAGCCGGCCTCGGCCAGGTGCCCCAGGCCCTCGTCCAGGTCGATGGCGTCCTCGGCGAGCCCGACGGTCAGCGCGATCGTCTCGCAGACGGCGTCGAGGTCGTCGAGGTAGAGGACGTGCTGGCCGAGCAGCCCCTGCCAGAAGTCCTTCATCTCGCGGCTGCCGGAGTGGTAGGCGCCCTCGGGGATGATGAAGTACACCTCGTACATCCGCTGGAGCTCGCGCAGCACGTCCTCGATCGGCAGGTCGCGCTCCAGGTCGTCGCCGATGACCTTGGCGACCTCCCGCCGCTTGATCTTCGGGTACGCCAGCTCGTCGCCGATCATGAACAGGTAGCCGCGCTTGCCGCGCTTCTCGAAGCAGTCGATCGAGGTGTGCCGCGCCATGAAGTACATGGCCAGCTCGTACGACTCGCGCATCTGGCCGCCGCCCCCGCCCTCCAAGAGGATCTTGCCGAGGTCGTCGTCCATCCGGTTGTCGGCCTCGAACTGGCCGATCTGCAGCGGCGCCCGGTCGCAGGTCGCGTCGCCGACCGCGCCGAACAGGATGTGCGGGTGCTCGACGTAGCCCTTGCGCAGCAGCAGGCCGAGCAGGTCGGGCAGCTTGGTCTGCAGGGTGCGCGGCACGCCGCCCATCGAGCCGGTGACGTCGAACAGGACGCCGATCGCCAGCGACTCGGGGTGGTCGTCGGAGTCGCGGCTCTCCCGGAGCGCCACGCCCTTCGGGTCGAGGTCGGGGTGGGTGGTGGTGGCGCCGCCGTCGCTGTAGGCGAACGCGCTGGAGCCGGTGGACGCGCGGTAGCTCGCGCGCGCCGCGTAGACGTCGGTGGACCAGTTTCCGCTTCCCATGGGTCTTCTCCTTCAGGGGGCGACGGGCAGGTGGAAGGGGCGGAACCGCCGCGGGCCGTAGAGCCGTTCGAGCAGCTCGTCGAGTTCGCCCAGCAGCCGCCAGGCGTCGCGGGGGCGGCGGTTCTGCGCGGACAGCAGGCAGCCGCGCGCGAACATGCGCATCGCCTTGGGCGCCCGCTCGCCCATCAGGTCGGTCATGCACCGGGTGGCCATGTAGAGGTCGGTGGCCTCGCTGGCGGGCCGCCGCGCCGGAACCTCCGGCGGGTACCAGTCGCGGTACCGCTCCACCAGGGCGGGGACGCGCCCGGACGCGTCGGCGTAGGAGTAGCAGCCGGGCACGGAGTAGCACCAGTCGACCAGGACCAGCCCGTGCTCCTCCGGGTGGATCATGACGTGGTCGGGCAGCACCGCGCCGTGCAGCACGCCCGCGCGGTGCGCGAACCCCAGCCCGACCAGCAGCCGCCGCCACATCCACGCGGCGTCGCGCGGGTCGACGCCGCCGGGGAAGGCGGCCTTGACCTCGGCCAGGGTGCGGAAGCCGTCGAGCGCGGCGACCGCGTTCGCCTGCCGCTGCGTCCCCGTCGCCGCGTCCTTGTGGCGGAACGACTCGACGAGGTACGGCACGTACGGCAGGAAGCGCCCGTCCCCGTCCTTGGGGAGCTGGCGCAGCGCGACGGCCTCGCGTTCCAGCAGGTCGCCGTCGCGGGGGTCGCGCGGCATCTTCAGCAGCACCTCGCCCGGCCGGGTGTCCGTCCCGGCCCGGTAGAGCTCGGCGAGGTCGCCGGAGACGGGATCGCCCGCGATGCGGTAGGAGTGCCGGCGGGTGGTGAGGACGGACGGGTCGGACCGGTTGTAGGTCCGCCACAGCGCGTTCAGCCGGACGAACGCGTCGCGGGTGCGGCCGCCGGTCGCGTCCGGGTGGACGAGCCGGACGAGCCGCCGGTAGCGGCGCGCCGCCTCGGCGTCGTCGTCGCCGAACAGGTCGGCGGGGACGCGGGCGCGGTCGAGCCGGGCCAGCGCCTCGCCGAGGTCGCCGGGGCTCCCGCTGTGTCTGCTCATGAGGGCATCACCTGATCTCTTCCTCGCGGCCGGGCCGCAGCAGTGCGGGGTGCAGGAGGCGGGCGTCGCCCGCGCGGTAGAGGCGGGGCCGGGGGCCGCCGCGCCGGCCGCCCCTGTCGGACGTGGCGCCGGTGCTCTCCACGAAGCCGGGCACCGACAGCACCTTCCGGTGGAAGTTCCCGGCGTGCAGCTCCTCGCCCCAGACCGCCTCGTAGACGGCGCGCAGCTCGGGGATCGTGAACTCGGCGCCGCAGAACGCCGTGGCGAGCGGGGTGTACTCGAGCTTGCCGCGGGCCCGCTCAAGGCCGTCGGAGAGGATCCGCGCGTGGTCGAACGCGAGCCGCCGGGTGGTGCCGGGCCGCTGGTCGCCGGACTCGGTCAGGCCGAGCGCGCCGACCGGGACCCAGGCGGCGTCGGCGGCGTCGCCGCCCGCCTCGGGGTCGGGGAGCTCGGGCGCGAACGCCAGGTAGGCGACGGAGATGATCCGCATGCGCGGGTCGCGGCCGGGGGCGCCGTAGGTGCCGAGCTGCTCCAGGTGGACGCGCCCGAGCGCGCCGTCCTTCCCGCTGAGGCCGGTCTCCTCGGCCAGCTCGCGGACGGCGGCGTCCGGCAGGTCCTCGGCCTCGCGCCGGCCGCCCGCGTGGACGAAACCGCCGGGCAGCGCCCACATGCCCGCGAACGGCGCGCCGCCGCGGCGCACGAGCAGGACGTGCAGCGCGCCGTCCCGGATGGTGAGGGCGACGACGTCCACGGTCACGGCGACGGGGTCGTAGGCGCGCGGGTCGTAGCTCGCGAGGAACTCGCTCTCGTCGCGCATCGGTTCCGGGGACATCCGGGCCTCTCCATGGTCTCGAACTGAGTAAGTCTCAGAGTGAGTTCATCTCGGTATGAGAAGAACATAACCCGGGGTGCGGCGGTCTGTCCACCCCGTTCCCGGCGCGAGCGCAGAGCGCCGCCTCCCACCTGGGGAGACGGCGCTCAGGGCGTTCGGGTGTTCGTCAGCGGCGGTGGCGACCGCCCGGGTAGGGCGGCTCCTCATGCGGCCCGGACGCGAAGGGGTCCGGCACCCCGGGGTCGAGGGCGTACGGATCGGCCGGCCCGTCCGCCGCGTCCTCCCGTGCAGGCCGCCCCGGGCCGGGGCCGCCGCCCCGCGCGTACGGCTCACGCTCGTAGGGGTCGGCGGCGTTCTGGCCGATCGGCCTGCGTCCCACCGAGTACCGGCCGGTCGGGTAGGGGCTCTCCGGCGCGGGGACGTGCGGCCGCGGACCGGCCCGGTACGGATCGAAGGGCGGCGCCGGGAACCCGCCGCCGGGCGCGGGACCGGCGGACGGCCCGGCGGGCGGCCCGGCGAAGGACACGTCAAGGGGCGCCACGCCGGGCGGCGGCGCGTCCGTCCGCGCGGCGGCCGGGCGCCCGGGCGGCGCGTCCAGCAGCAGCTTCATCTGGCTCTTGCGGCGGCCGTACACGAGGTAGATCACGATCCCCGCGGCCATCCAGACGGTGAAGTACCCCCACGTCTGCACCTTCAGGTTCAGCATCAGCCAGCCGGTCGCGAGGATCGTCGCGACCGCGGTCACCGGCGCCGCCGGGACGCGGAACGGGCGGTGCAGGTCGGGGCGGTCGCGGCGCAGCGCCAGCACGCCCGCCGAGACGAACAGGAACGCGAACAGCGTCCCGATCACGACCATCTGCTCCAGCGTCAGCACGTTGACGCTCTGCGACATCACGACCGCCGCGCCGCCCGCGACCAGCGTGGCCCGCGACGGCACCCGGAACCGGCTCATCCCGGCGATCGGGCGGGGCAGCAGGCCGTCCCGGGACATGGAGAACACCACCCGGGTCAGGCTGATCAGCACCACCAGGATCACGGTGGTCAGCGCCAGCACCGCCCCGATGTCGATGATCTTGCCCATGGAGTCCGCGCCGACGAGGCCGAACGCGGTCGCCAGCAGCGGCTTGGCGGGGTCGAGCCGGTCGGTGGAGACCATGCCGACCATCGCGACGGCGACCGCGACGTACAGCACGACGGCGATCGCGAGGCTGGTCAGCATGCCGCGCGGCACCTTGCGGGGCGCGTCGTCGGTCTCCTCGGACGCGGTCGCGATCAGGTCGAAGCCGATGTAGGCGAACGCGATCGCGGGCGCGGCGGCGAAGACCCCCCAGATCCCGAACACCTCCGGCTTGCTGCCGGTGACCGCGCCGAGCACCGCGTCCAGCACGGTCGTGGCGCCGGCGGGCGCGGGCCGCGCGGGCGGCACGAACGGGGTGAGGTTGCCGGCGTGGAAGAACTTCAGCCCGGTCGCGACGACCAGCCCGATCACGATCAGCTTGGCCATCACCATGAACCACAGGCTGCGCAGGCTCATCCGGCTGCCGGTGGCCAGCATGGCGATCAGCAGCACCAGGATCCCGAACGCGAACAGGTCGAAGCCCTTCTCCTGCCCGATGATCCCGGCGAGCCAGGACGGCACGGGCACCGCGAAGTCGGCGAGGGCCTGCGCGGCGTACAGCGACCAGGCCCGCGCCACGACCGACGCGGCGAGCAGCAGCTCCAGCACCAGCGCCCAGCCGACCACCCACGCCCAGATCTCGCCGAACGCGACGTAGCTGAAGGAGTAGGCGCTGCCCGCGACCGGGACGATCGAGGACAGCTCCGCGTAGGAGAGCGCGGCGAGGAAGCAGACGCCGCCGGCGATCAGGAAGGAGACGATCACCGACGGGCCGGCGGTGGCCGCGGCCTGCTCTCCGGAGATCTTGAAGATGCCGGAGCCGATCATCACGCCGAGCCCGAGCACGATCAGGTCCCGGGTCCGGTACACGACGCGGAGCCGGTGCCGGCCGCCGTACAGCCGGCCGGTCGCCTGCTCCACCGGCAGCCGGCGGAACATGTTGTTGCGCATGCGGACGTCCCAGGTCATAGGTTTCCCCCCTGGCCCGAACCCGCGCCGCTGATCGCGAGAGACGGTGTGGTCGAAGTCCCTAAGAATTCACCAGGAAGACCATAAAGCACACCGTTTTCCAGCGGATTGCCGTCAGGGGTCTGTTGTCGGATGCTGCCAAACCACGGTTCGCCAGTATGGCGGAAAAAACCGCAGGTGAGAGGCGGATGGCGGACCCGATTTCCGGTGGACCGTTCCCACGTTCGCCGCCATTCCGAAGGAAAGCGCTTTCGACCGGAGGGGCCCCGGCGGCCGGGGTCGGCCGGTGCGGACGGTGGCGATCGGCGAAGATCGGTGACACCGTAGGGACGCCGCGTCCCACAGGAGGTTCGGTGTCCCGCCAAGCACAGCGCCCCTCGCCCTCCCGAGCCGTCCGCCGCACGGCGTTCGCCGCCGCCCTCGCCCTCGCCGCCGCGCTGGCCGTCCCCGCGGCCGCCTCGGCCGCGCCGCCCGCGCCGGCCGCGCCGCCCGCGCAGGACCCGCCGGCCAAGCAGCCCGTCGCGACCGGCTACGGCGGCGCCGTCTCCACCGTCGACCCGGACGCGAGCCGCGCCGCCCTGGAGATCCTCAAGCGGGGCGGCAACGCGATGGACGCCGCCGTCGCGGCGGGCGCGACCCTCGGCGTCACCGAGCCGTACGTCTCGGCCATCGGCGGCGGCGGCTACATGACGTACTACAGCGCCAAGGACCGCAAGGTGTACGCGCTGGACGGCCGCGAGTTCGGCCCGGCGTCGATGAAGGAGGACTACTTCATCGACCAGGAGACCGGCAAGCCGCTCTCCTTCAACGACGCCGTCACCAGCGGGCTCAGCGTCGGCGTGCCCGGCACCCTCGCCCAGTGGGACCTGGCGCTGCACCGGTTCGGCACCCGCGGGCTGGGCGCGCTGCTGCAGCCCGCGATCAAGGTGGCCGAGCACGGCTTCGTGGTGGACCAGGAGTTCTACGACCAGACCGCGACGAACGAGGCGCGCTTCCGCGACATCGTCCCGACCCGCGAGCTGTTCCTGCCCGGCGGGAAACCCCCCGCGGTGGGGTCGGTGTTCAAGAACCCGGACCTCGCGAACACCTACAGGCGGCTCGCCGAGCACGGCATCGGCTGGCTGTACCGCGGCGAGCTGGGCAAGGAGATCGTCCGGACGGTGACCAAGCCGCCGGTCGACCCGAAGGCCACCCGCGTGGTGCGCCCCGGCGTCCTGAAGACGAGCGACCTCGCCGCCTACAAGGCGCTGCCCAAGCAGCCCACGCACGTGTCCTACCGCGGGTACGACGTGTACGGCGAACCGCCGTCGTCGTCCGGCGGCTCCACGGTCGGCGAGGCGCTCAACATCCTCGGAAACTTCCGGCTCGACCCGCGCGACCCCGTTACCGCGCTGCACTACTACCTGGAGGCGTCGAAGCTCGCCTACGCCGACCGCGGCGCCTACGTCGGCGACCCCGCGAAGGTGAAGGTGCCGCTGGACGAGCTGCTGTCGCAGGGGTTCGCCCGCGAGCGCGCCTGCCTGATCAAGCCGGACCAGGCCGCCGCCGCGCCCGTCCCGCCCGGCAGCCCGGACGGGCAGTACCAGCCGTGCGTCCCGTCCGGCACCCAGACGCGGGTGCTGGCCGCCGAGGGACCGCAGACGACCCACCTCGTCGTCGCCGACAAGTGGGGGAACGTCGCCTCCTACACCGTCACGATCGAGCAGTTCGGCGGCAGCGCCCTCACCGTCCCGGGCCGCGGGTTCCTGCTGAACAACGAGCTGACGGACTTCTCGTTCGCGCCGTCCGCGCCGGGCGGCCTGCCCGACCCGAACCTGCCCGGCCCGCACAAGCGGCCGCGCAGCAGCATCGCGCCGACGATCGTGCTCAAGGACGGGCGGCCGAAGCTCGCGCTCGGCACGCCCGGCGGCTCGACGATCATCACGACCGTGCTGCAGATCCTGGTGGACCGGCTCGACCTCGGCATGGACCTGCCCACCGCGCTGGCGGCGCCGCGCGCCACCCAGCGCAACACCCCGCAGGTCTTCGCCGAGCAGGCGTTCATCGACAAGTACGGCAAGGCGCTCGCGGCGCGCGGGCACCGGCTGGAGGTGTTCCCCGGCCCGCCTGCGGGCGTGATCGGGGCGGCCACCGGGCTGGAGTTCCTGGCGCCCGGACTCGTCCAGGCGGTCGCCGAGCCGGTCCGGCGCGGCGGCGGCAGCGCCCTGGTCGTGCGCCCGGCCCGCCCGTGACGCCGCGGGGGCGTGCGGGACTCCCGAGCGGGAAATAGTGGGGTCATGGCGGAGTCTTACGTGCAGGTGACGACCACCACCGACGCCCGGTCCGAGGCGGCCGGGCTGGCCCGGTCGGCGGTCGCCGAACGGCTCGCCGCGTGCGCCCAGCTCGTCGGCCCGATCGCGAGCACCTACTGGTGGGAGGGCGAGATCGAGACCGCCGAGGAGTGGATGGTGGTCTTCAAGACCACCGCCGACCGGTTCGACGAGCTCGCGACCCTGATCACCGACCTGCACTCCTACGACACCCCGGAGATCATCGCGACGCCGGTGGTGGCGGGGAGCCTGGACTACCTCGCCTGGGTCGCCGAGCAGACCGAGCCGGGCGAGCGCGACGAGGCGGTGGACGAGCCCGAGGACTGAGCGGGACCGGACGCCGCGGGCCGCCCCGGATCCGTGTGACGCACGCCATAGCCGGGTAAGTCTTCATTTACCGTGGCCGGCGTGGTTTCCTCGGCCGCGGAGAGGAAGGCGGTCGACGTGCGCGAGGAGTTCGGGGCCCGGGAGGGCGGCGCCGGGGACGACGAGGACCACGGCCTGTTCGGTCCGGGCTCGGTGACCTGGCAGGTGATGGGCGAACCGGTGCTGATCGTCGGCGGGATCCGGGCACTGCTGCTGCAGGCCCTGCATCCCCGCACGATGTGGGGCACGGCGCAGAACTCCGAGCTGATGAACCCCGACGCGGCCTGGGCGCGGCTCGGCCGGACGGTCGAGTTCGTGCGGGTGCGCACCTACGGGACGCACGCGGAGGTCGAGCGGGTGGGCCGCCGCGTCCGCAAGCTGCACTCCAAGCTCACCGGCCTCGACCTGCGCACCGGCGAGACGTTCCCGGTGGACGACCCCGAGAACCTGCTCTGGGTGCACATGGGGGAGGTCGACTCCTACCTGGACGTGGCGCGCCGCGCCGGCGTGCCGCTGACCTCCGCCGACGCCGACGCGTTCGTGGACGAGCAGCGCCGCGCCGCCGCCGTCGTCGGCCTCGACCCGGCGGACGTGCCCGGCTCGGTCGCCGAGATGAAGGACTACTACGAGGAGATGCGGCGGCGGATCTTCGCGTGCCGCGAGGCCCGCGAGGGGCTGAAGCGGATGTTCAGCCCGGCCGTCCCGCAGCACCTGATGCCGCTGAAGCTCGCCGCGCCGGGCGTCGCGATGCTGGTGGTGTCGACGCTGCCGCGCTGGGCCCGCCGGATGTACGGGCTGCCGGGCCTGCCGACGTCCGACCTCGCCGCGACGCTGGCGCTCAAGGGCCTGTACCGGACCACCCACGCCGTCCCGGAGCGGTTCCGGTACTCGCCGGACGCCCGGCGGGCCAGGCGCCTCACGCGCGAGCACGAGGCGGACCCGGCCACCTGGACCATGGCGTCCTGACCCTTCCGGCGCGGTCTGCGGCCCGGTCTGCGGCCGCGGTCTGCGGTGCGGGTCAGGCCATCGGCGGGGGAGCGTCGCCCGCAGGGGCGCCCGGCCCGTCGCCGGCGTGCGTGCCGTGCTTCGGCAGCAGGAACGCCGGGACGATCAGCACCGCGGTGAGGACCATCGAGACCCAGAACGTCGTGCCGAACGCGTCCGCGAGCTTCGGCGCCACCTGCTGGCGGATCTGGTCGGGGATCTGGCCGACCCCCGCGCCGCCTCCCTTGCCGCCCACCTGCGGGAGCCGCGAGCTGATCTGGCGGGACAGGATGACGGCGAGCAGCGCCACCCCGACCGAGCCGCCGAGCTGGACGAGGATGTTCAGCGTGCTGCTCGCCCGCGACGCCGCCGAGCGGGCCAGCGTGGTCAGCGCGGCCGACATCGTCGGCATCATGGTGCAGCCGAGGCCGAGGCCCCGGACGTACAGGGCGGCGCCGAGGAACCAGTACGAGGTGTCGGCGCCGACCAGCGCGAACGGGATGGTCCCGACCACCAGCAGCACGATGCCGAACGGCACGATGCGGCCGGCGCCGAGCTTGTCGGTGATGACGCCGGAGAACGGCATCGCGGTGGCGGCGCCGAGGCCCTGCGGGGCCAGCAGCAGCCCGGCGGCGAGGGCGCCCTCGCCGCGGGCGGTCTGGTAGTACAGCGGGATCAGCAGCATCGAGCCCATCAGCGCGATGCCGACGAGGAACACCGCGACGGACGCGGTCGCGAACGTCCGGTCGGCGAACAGCCGCACGTCGATCAGCGAGCGCTCCCGCCGCTGCAGGCTGTGCAGCACGAACAGCACGACCAGGACGGCGCCGGCGAGCAGCCACGCGATCGTCGAGGTGCTCCCGAAGCCGCCGTTGCTGTTGGCGGTGGACAGCCCGTAGATCAGCAGCGCGAACCCCGGCGGCAGCAGGAACAGCCCGCGCAGGTCCAGCGCCGAGGAGCCGCCCCCGCCCTGCCCCTCCTGCTCGTGCGGCACCTTCCACCAGGCGAGGGCGAAGGCGAGCGCGCCGACCGGCAGGTTCACGAAGAAGATCCAGCGCCAGTCGACGTCCTCGACCAGCCAGCCGCCGATCACCGGGCCGAGCACCGGGCCGAGCAGCATCGGCACGCCCACGATGCTCATGATGCGGCCCATCCGCCGCGGCCCGGCGGCCATCGTGAGGATGGCCATGCCGGTCGGCATCAGCATGCCGCCGCCGAGCCCCTGCAGGACGCGGAAGACGATGAGCGACTGGATGTTCCAGGACGCGCCCGACAGCACCGACCCGGCGACGAACAGCACGATCGACAGCATCCACACCCGGCGGCCGCCGAACCGGTCGACCGCCCAGCCGGTGATCGGGATCACCGTGCCGAGCGCCAGCGTGTACCCGGTGATCGTCCACTGGATCGTGGACAGGCTCGCGTGGAAGTCCTTGCCGAGCGTCTGCAGGGCCACGTTGACGATGGTGGTGTCCAGGATCGCCATGACGGTCCCGGACACGATGACCAGACCGAGCAGGATGACCTGCGGATCCAGGCGCTCGGTCGCGGCGGACGCGCCCGGCGGCGCGAGATCGGTGGGCGGGCTCTCGGCCATGGTCGGCCCCCTCAGGTGTGCTCCGGTTGCCCCGTGTCCCCGTTGTGAAAAGCTTGAAACGCCTTGAAGTTCAACGTATTTACACTGCAACACGGAATGTGTTGAAATTCAAGGTATGTCCGGGAAATCAGGCCCGTCCGCCACGGCCGAGGGCGCGCCGGACGGCGCGCCGGCCCGCACGGGCACCCGAGACGCCGCCGTGGACGCCGACCTGGAGGCGATGGTCCAGATCATGGGCCGGATGTTCCGCGGCATGAAGGGCCGCAGGGCGCACGAGGAGGCCGAAGAGCTGATCGGGATGGTGAAGGCGGCCGGCCTCGGCCCGCGGCACGTCCCCGTGCTGATCGGCCTGGTGCTGAACGGCCCGGTCCCGGTCGGCGTCCTCGCCCGGCACATGGCGCTCAGCCCCGCCACCGTCAGCCAGCTCGTCGGCGAGCTGCAGCGCGGCGGCTTCGTCGACCGGCGCCCGGACGAGCGGGACCGCCGCCGCATGATCGTCAGCCTGCACGAGGAGCGCCGCGCGCTCGTCGAGCGGTTCGCCTGGCGGCGCCTGCGGCCGCTGCGGATGACGCTGGAGGCGCTCGGCCCCGCCGAGCGCGAGCACTTCCTGCACGGCTGGCGGACGCTGGTGGAGATGATGGAGCGGGCCGGGAAGGACGACCCGCTCTGCGGCGGCATCAGCCGCGGCGCATGAGCCGCCCGACCGCCGCCATCAGCTCGGTGGACATCTCCTCGCCCTTGCCCTCCTGCGTCCCCTCCGCCACGCAGTGCCGGACGTGCCCGTCCAGCAGCCCGAGCGCGACCTTGTCCAGGGCCGCCTGGACGGCGCTGATCTGGGTGAGGATGTCGATGCAGTAGCGGTCGTCGGCCACCATGCGGTCGATGCCGCGGACCTGCCCCTCGATCCGGGCCAGCCGGGTCTGCAGCTGGTCCTTGGTGGCCGTGTACCCGCGGGTGGGGGTCTCGCTGGTCGCCATCTCCGTCCTCGCAATCACTCCGGGGCCGCGCGGGCCCCTGGGACGCCCCGCCGGGGGAGATCCCCCAAGGGGTATTTTATGCGGTCGGATCGGCCGGGACGTTCCACGAGGTGATCACGGGGTGGCCGTGCTCGGTCCCGAGCAGCGACAGCGTCCCGGTGGCGAGCGCGAACGCCCGTCCGAGCGCGGGCTCCAGCCCCAGCCAGCGGGCGGTCAGCACGCGCAGCACGTGCCCGTGCGCCACGAGCGCCACGTCGCCCTCCGCCAGCAGCGGCCGCACCCGGGCGAGCACCGCGTCGGTCCGCTTCCCGACCTGCTCGACGGTCTCGCCGGGGTGCTCCGCGTCCCCCGGGACCACACCGTCCTTCCAGAGGTACCAGCCGGGCCGGTCCTCACGGATCTCGGCGGTCGTGATCCCCTCGTAGCCGCCGTAGTCCCACTCCCACAGGTCGGGGTCCGTCTCGTCCACCGTCAGGCCCGCGAGCTCGGCGGTGCGGCGGGCGCGCTCGGCCGGGCTGGCCAGCACGCGGACGATGTGCCGCGGGGCCAGCAGCGGGGGGAGCGCCCGCGCCTGCTCCTCGCCGCGCGCCGTCAGCGGCAGGTCGGTGCGTCCGGTGTGGCGCCGGTCCCGGCTCCACTCGGTCTCGCCGTGCCTCAGCAAGATCAGCTCCCCCATGCGCCCCACCCTAATGCCCTGGGGGCGGCTCCCGGGAACCCCGTGACGACGGACGGACCGGCGGGGACCGGTCAGTCGAGGATCGAGGAGAGGGGGGTGTACGGGAGGCCGTGGGCCTCGGCGACGTGGTCGTAGACGAGTTCGCCGGCGTGGGTGTTGAGGCCCTTGGCCAGGGCGGCGTTCTCGTGGAGCGCGCGGCGCCAGCCCTTCTCGGCGAGCTGCAGGACGTAGGGGAGGGTGACGCCGGTGAGCGCGTACGTCGAGGTGTTGGGCACCGAGCCGGGCATGTTCGCGACGCAGTAGAACGTGGAGCCGTGCACCTTGTAGGTGGGGGCGTCGTGCGTGGTGGGGCGGGAGTCCTCGAAGCAGCCGCCCTGGTCGATGGCGATGTCGACCAGCACCGAGCCGGACTTCATCGCGGCGACGAGGTCGTTGGAGATCAGCTTCGGCGCCTTGGCGCCGGGGATCAGCACGGCGCCGATCACCAGGTCGGCGGCGCGCGCCTCCTGCTCGACCAGGTAGGCGTTGGACACCAGCGTCCGCATCCGGCCCTGGTAGATCGCGTCGATGTGGCGGAGCCGGTCGACGTTCAGGTCCAGGACGGTGACGTCGGCGCCCATCCCGACGGCGATCTGCGCGGCGTTGAGCCCGGAGACGCCGCCGCCGATCACGACGACCTTCGCGGGGGCGACGCCGGGCACGCCGCCCGGCAGCACGCCGCGGCCGCCGTTGGACGCCATGAGGTTGTACGCGCCGACCTGCGGGGCGAGCCGTCCGGCGACCTCCGACATCGGGGCGAGCAGCGGCAGCGACCGGTCCGGCAGCTGGACGGTCTCGTAGGCGATCGCGGTGACGCCGGCGGACAGCAGCGCGTCGGTGCACTCGCGGGACGCGGCGAGGTGCAGGTAGGTGAAGAGGGTCTGGCCGGCGCGCATCCGGTGGTACTCGGCGGCGATCGGCTCCTTGACCTTGAGGATCAGGTCGCCCTCGGCCCACACCTCGTCCGGGCCGTCGAGGATCTTGGCCCCGGCGGCGGTGTAGTCCTCGTCGGGGATGGCCGAGCCGAGACCGGCGCCGCGCTCGACGTACACCTCGTGGCCGTGCCGGGTGAGCTCGTGCACGCCCGCAGGGGTGATGGCCACCCGGTACTCGTGGTTCTTGATCTCTTGTGGGACGCCGATCTTCACGGGGGATCCTCCGTCAACGCTGACCAGGGCGTACGCCGGTGCGCACGCCTACAGGGTGCGGTGCGGGGACCCCTCCGTGCCATGTGCAGGGTGCAAAGTCATCGTCCCGTTCGATGACAACGTGTAAAGCGCCGCAGGTCGGCGCGGGCCTGGATCAGGGCTTGCGGGCGATGCCCCCGTACATGAGCCGGTGCCCGACGGTCAGCTCGTTCGGGACGGGCCCGTCCGGCCGCCACAGCGGCAGCGGGACCACGCCCGGCTCCAGCAGCTCCAGGCCGGCGAACCAGCGCTCGATCTCCTCGGGGGTGCGGAACCGGCCGGTGCCGAGCAGCCCCTGGTACTGCACCTCGGCGTCGACCGCCTCCTGGCTGGACGCGCAGAAGCTCGTGATGAACAGGTGGCTGCCGGACGGCACCGCGTCCATCAGCGTGTCGACGACCCGCTGCGGCTTCTCGTCGTCGTGCAGGTGGTGCAGGATGCCGACGAGCAGCACCCCGACGGGGCGGTCGAGGTCGAGGAGCCGGCGCACCTCCTCGTTGGCGAGGATCTCCTCCGGCTCGCGGACGTCGGCCGTGACGACGGTCGTGCGATCGTTCTCGGCGAGCAGCGCCCGGCCGTGCGCCAGCACGATCGGGTCGTTGTCGACGTACACGACGCGGGACTCCGGCGCGACGGACTGGGCGACCTGGTGGGTGTTCTGCACGGTCGGCAGCCCGGAGCCGAGGTCGAGGAACTGGCGCAGGCCCGCCTCGCCGGCCAGGTACCGCACGCCGCGGCCGAGGATCTGCCGGTTGTAGGCGGCCACGTCGTAGATCTCGGGGACGATCTTGACGATCTCGTCCACGAACGCGCGGTCGACCTCGAAGTTGTCCTTGCCGCGCAGGACGACGTCATAGGTTCGCGCGATGCTCGGCTTCGTCACGTCGATGCCGAGTGATGCCCAGTCGTACTGCTGCTCATCCGCCATGTGCGCCCGCCTCGTGCCGCTGTGGAGTTCTCTGATGCCGCCGCCGCCCATGATCCTAGACGGCGGTCCAGCCCTCCGTCCGGAAACTGTCGAATGTAGTTCGGCGGTTTCCGCCCGGCGGTTTCCGTTCCGCGGCCGGCGTCCGGCGGCCGCCGCTCAGCGGCGCGGCTCCGGCAGCCACTCGTCGGCGATCGCGACCGTCAGCTGCTCCAGCAGCGGCCCGGCCCGGCGGACGCGGCGCTCGGCGTCCGGCTCGATGTCGTCCAGCGCGTACACGGCCTGGATCCGCGCCTTGCGCAGCCGCTCGCCGGTCAGCCCGCGGCGCCCGGCCACCGCGATCACCGGTGCGCCGGCCCGGGCGGCGGCGCGCGCGACGCCGATCGGCGCGGTGCCGCGCAGCGACCGGGTGTCGAGGGTGCCCTCGCCGGTCACGACCAGGTGCGCGCCGCGCGCGCGGCCGGTGAGGTCGAGCAGGTCCAGCATCAGCGCGGCGCCCGGCTCGATCGTCGCGCCGAGGAAGGCCAGCGCGGCGAACCCGACGCCGCCGGCCGCGCCCGCGCCCGGCAGGTCCCGGGCGGCGCGGCGGCGCGGCGGCGGCCTCGCGGGGGGTGCGGGGAGGAGGCGCGGGGACCCCGCGGGCCGCGCGGCGCCGCTAGGCGGCGGTCGTGGGACGGTGCGGGGCGATCACACGGCCGTCGGGCAGCAGTTCGCCGGTGTCCTCGAAGACGACGATGCCGTTGCAGAGCAGGCTCCAGCCCTGCTCCGGGTGGGCGGCGACGGTTCTCGCGGCCTCGCGGTCCAGCGCGTCGGGCCTCGGGCACGGCGGCTGGTGCGGGCAGGACGGTGCGCGTTGATCGGTCACGGGTTCCTCCACGGGCGTCCCTGTGATTAAGGACATAGTGGAAGCCTGCCGCCGTTCGTCCGAAATATGCAAGTCAATGGGGGATTCTTTACCGTTCGTCGCGTGTGCCGCCGGACAAGGTGGGGCACATCGGGGCGTTCAGCGCAGAAGCCCCTCGTCCGGTTCGCCGCCGTGGTCGACGTCGAGCCCGACGACCGACAGGCATCCGGTGCAGATCCACTCGGCGATGACGGCCTCGGAGTTCAGGCCGTGCGCCCGGTACGGGCGGTCGACCCAGCGGCGCCGCATCCCGAGCCCGCACGAGGAGTGCAGCAGGCGCCCGCAGGTCGGGCACGGCCAGACGTCCTCGCAGCGCTGGTCGCACTGCGGGCACAGCGGCGACTCGTAGTGCTCGGCCGGGTCGGGGAGGCCCAGCTCGTCCCGCCACTCGTGTTCGAGGTCGAGGTACTCGTCGCCGGGCCAGTGGTGGTCGGCCAGCCAGGCCAGGTACTCCTCCTCTCCGGGTGCGAGCACGGCCGTCAGCGACTCGGGGTGCTCGTCGCGCGGGCGGTCTCGGCGCCCGGCGCGCCGCGCGGTGGCCAGCAGGGTCAGCAGGCCGAGGAGCGCGGCCGCTGCCAGGCCAGTCGCCAGGGGCATCGCGGCGTCCTTACATGATCTTGTGGCGGGAAAGTCCGATCATGAATTCACTTCACAAAACCCTGCGAACGGTACAAGAAAGGCTCTTAACGGAAAAGTCGATCAGAAAAGAATCTTCGCCTGGATCATGATCGGGTGGGGGGCCGAAACCCCGGCCGGGCACCGTCCGGAACCCGTGCGGCCTGGGGAATCGGGGCATCCGAGCGTCGCGGAGCCCGCGGCGGCGGCGCCGCCGGTTTCACTCTCCGCTGAATCCGGCCTCCCTTCGCCGCCGATCACCGGGCCCGGCGGATGATCAGTCCTTGCGTCCCATCACCGCCACCATCTGGCTGTGCAGCGGGTGCTCCAGCGGGCCCTTCGGCCCGTTCGGGCGCCACTCCGTCACGTTCGCGACGCCCGGCTCCAGGATCGTCAGCCCGTCCATGAACCCCTCGATCTGGGCCGCGGGCCGGAAGTACGACCCGCCGAGGCCCGACTGCAGGATCCGCTTGGCCTCCTCGACGCGCGGGTCGTCCCCGGCGTCGTGCAAGTGCGTCAGCACGACGTGGCTGCCCTTCGGCAGGAACGGGTGCAGCGCCCCGACGACGGCGGCAGGGTCCCGCTCGTCCGGCACGTGGTGGATGATCGCGGCGAGGATCAGCGCCACCGGCCGGTCGAGGTCGATCAGCCCGGTCAGCGCCGGGTCGCCGAAGATCTTCTCCGGCTCGTACAGGTCGCCCTGGATGAACGTGGCGACGCCCCGCTCGCTCAGCAGCGCCCGGCCGTGCGCCAGCACGATCGGGTCGTTGTCCACGTACACCACGCGCGCGTCCGGGTTCGCCGACCGGGCGAACTGGTGCACGTTGGACGAGGTCGGGAGCCCCGACCCGATGTCCACGAACTGGTCGATCCCGGCCTCGCCCGCCAGGTACTCCACCGCCCGCCCGATCGCGACCCGGTTCCCCTGCGCGACGACCGGCGCCTCCGGCACGAGCTGCATCACCATGTCGGCCACCTCGCGGTCGGCGGCGAAGTTGTCCTTGCCGCCGAGGAAGTAGTCGTACACCCGTGCGAACGTCGGCGTGGAGGTGTCGATGCCGGGAGGCGCGCTCTCCGGGAGTTCGTCGGCCACGCGTGCGGCTCCTTCTGTCGGACCCCGGAGCGGACGCGTGCGGGGCGTAACGAGATGGCCCAAGGGTAGGCCGATCCGCCGTCTCCGGACGGGTTTTCGCGGCTTTGCCGGGCAAGTTCCGGCACCGGGTGCGGTTTTCCGCAGGGCGCGGCTGCGGTGCGCGCCCGGACGGGTCGGCGGTGCGCTCCATGGCGGCGGGAACGCCCGGTTCCTAGCGTCGAGGACATGATCGAGACGACGTACGCGCTGGCGTCCGCGGTGGCCGGCGGCGAGCCGTCCGGCGGGATCACCGGCTGGGCGACGCACCTGATGGAACGGCTCGGCGCGCCCGGCGCCGGGGTGGCGATCGCGCTGGAGAACCTCTTCCCGCCGCTGCCGAGCGAGGTGATCCTGCCGCTCGCCGGCTTCACCGCGGCGCAGGGCCGGATGAGCCTGGTCGCGGCGCTGGTCTGGACGACGCTGGGCTCGGTGGCCGGCGCGCTGGCCCTCTACGGCGTCGGCGCGCTGATCGGCCGCGACCGGATCCGCGCGCTGGTCGCGCGGCTCCCGCTGGTGAAGCTCGCCGACCTGGACCGCACCGAGGCGTGGTTCGCCCGGCACGGCGGCAAGGCGGTGTTCTTCGGCCGGATGATCCCGATCTTCCGCAGCCTGATCTCCGTCCCGGCCGGGCTGGAGCGGATGCGGATGGCGGCCTTCCTGGTCTACACGACGCTCGGCAGCCTGCTGTGGAACACGGTGTTCGTGCTGGCCGGGTACTGGCTCGGCGACAACTGGACGGCCGTCCAGGACCTCGTCGGCGTGTACTCCAAGGGGGTGGTCGCGGTGGTGGCCGTCGCGGTCGCGGCCTTCCTGGCGGTGCGTATCGTGAAGGCCCGCGGTGGACGGCACCGCGGCGCGCCCGCCCGCGAGGCCACGCCCGCCCGAATGCACCACCAGCGAGAACTCGAACGTGACCGCATCCTCTGACCCGCCGCCCGCACGCCGCCCCGGCCCGCGCGCGATGGCCGGCGCGGCGGCGCGGGCCGGGGCCGGCCTGCTGCTCGGCGCGGCCACCGCCGCCGTGGAGACGGTCCTGCTCGCGGCCGCGGCGCTGCTCATGGCGTACGCGCTGGCGTTCTCGCGCGGGCAGCGGGCCGTGCCGGGCGTCGTCGCGGACGGCGCGCGCCGCCTCACCGAGCTGGAGCGCCGCCGGCTGGCGCTCCTCGGCGAGACCGGCGCCGCCGAGTACGGGCCGCTGCGCGCCCTCGCCTACCTCGTCCTGCGGGTGCCGGTCGGGCTGCTCGGCGGGGCCATCCTCGTCCTGATCGGCTACGGCGCCGCCCTGGGCGCCGAACTGGCGGCGAGCTGGTGGATCACCGGGGACTACCTCGACGGCATCCCGCCGTCCTGGTGGATCGTCCTGTACACCGGCGCCGTCGGGCTGGTCCTGCTGTTCCTGGCCGTCCAGGGGCTGGTCGGGGTCGCGGCGCTGGAGCGGGCGGTCGCGCGCCGCTGCCTCGGCCCGAGCCCCCTCGCCGAGTACGAGCGCCGGATCGCGCAGCTCTCCGTCACCCGCGCGGAGGTCGTCGACGCCGTGGACGACGAGCGCCGGCGCATCGAGCGCGACCTGCACGACGGCGTCCAGCAGCGGCTCGTCGCGCTCGGCATGCTGATCGGCCGCGCCCGCCGCGCCGGCGCCCACGAGCGGGCGGCCGAGCTGCTGAAACAGGCGCACGAGGAGTCGCAGCGGGCGCTGGAGGACCTCCGCGAGGTCACCTGGCGGGTCTACCCGGCGGCGCTCGACGGCGAGGGGCTGCGGGCCGCGCTGGAATCGGTCGCCGAGCGGTCCGCGGTCCCGGTGACGATCGGCTACGACGTGCCGGGCCACCCGCCGCACGCGGTCGAGACCGCCGCGTACTTCGTGGTCTGCGAGGCCGTCACGAACGCCGCCAAGCACTCGGGCGCCGGACGGGTACGCGTGGAGGTCGCGGGATCCGGGACAATGATCGGCGTGCGCATCGAGGACGACGGGACCGGCGGCGCGGACCCGTCCGGCGGCGGGCTCGCCGGGCTGGCCCGCCGGGTCGCCGCGCTGGACGGGACGTTCGCCGTGCACAGCCCGCCCGGCGGCCCCACCGTGATCACCGCGGAGCTGCCGTGCGGGTGATGCTGGCCGAGGACTCCACGCTGCTGCGCGAGGGCCTGGTGCGGCTGCTCGCCGAGGAGGGCCACGAGGTCGCGGCGGCCGTCGGCGACGGCGACGCGCTGCTCGCGGCGGTCGCCGGCAGCCCGCCGGACGTGGTCGTCGTGGACGTCCGGATGCCGCCGACGCACACCGACGAGGGCCTGCGGGCCGCGCTGGAGATCCGCCGCCGCTGGCCCGCCGTCGGCGTGCTCGTCCTGTCGCAGTACGTCGAGAAGCGCTACGCCACCGAGCTGATCACCGCGGACACCACCGGCGTCGGGTACCTGCTGAAGGACCGGGTGGCGCAGGTGGAGGAGTTCCTCGACGCGCTGGACCGCGTCGGCGCCGGCGGGGCCGCGTTCGATCCGGAGGTGGTGCGGCGGCTGCTGGCGCACAGCACGCACGCCGACCCGCTGTCGCGGCTGACCCCGCGCGAGCGCGACGTCCTCGACCACATGGCCCAGGGCCACACGAACGCCTCGATCGCCGCGCACCTGCACGTCTCGCAGAGCGCGGTGGAGAAGCACGTCAACGCGATCTTCGACAAGCTGGACCTGTCGCACGCCGCCGGCTACAGCCGCCGCGTGCTGGCGGTACTGCGCTACCTCGGCTCCTGAGAGCCGGTGACACGGGAGGAGACGACCATGGTCGGCGCGCTCGACTGGGAACCGGCCGCCGGGCGGACGGACCTGCTGGCGGACCCGGTGGCGGCCGCGATCGGCGGCGTCCCGGACGCCGAGGCCGCCGCGATCGATCCGGAGCTGGCGGACACGGCGGCGTTCTGCGAGCGCTACGACGTGCCCTTGGAGGCCAGCGCCAACTGCGTCGTGGTCGCGGCCAAGCGCGGCGGCGAGGTGACGTACGCGGCGTGCATGGTGCTCGCCACCGACCGCGCCGACGTGAACGGCGTCGTCCGCAAGCACCTCGGCGCCCGCAAGGTCTCGTTCGCGCCGATGGACCAGGCCACCTCGCTCACGGGCATGGAGTACGGCGGCATCACGCCGGTCGGCCTGCCCACGGGCTGGCCGGTCCTGGTGGACGAGGCGGTCGCCGCCGCGCCCCGGGTCGTCATCGGCAGCGGGCTCCGCAAGTCCAAGATCCTGCTGCCCGGCAAGGCCCTCGCCGGGCTGCCCGGCGCCGAGGTCATCGCCCTCGCCCAGTAGCCATGCCGTCCGACGCCCTGCGGCGCGCCCTCACCGACCCCGGCCCGCGCCCCCTGCCCGCCGAGGCCGCGCGGCTGCTGGAGGACCTGGACACGCCGCCCCGCCTGGCGGCGCATCTGCGCGCCGTCCACGACGTCGCCGCCGAGCTCCTCGCCTGGACGGCCGGCCGGTACCCGGCGCTCGCCGTGGACGCGGAGGCCGTCCTGTTCGGCGCCGCGACCCACGACATCGGCAAGGCCCTGCATCCGGAGGAGCTGTCGGGGCCCGGGTCGCGGCACGAGGAGGCGGGGCACGCGCTGCTCCGCGAACGCGGTGTCGAGGAGCGGCTGGCGCGCTTCGCCCGGACCCACGCGTCCTGGGACGCCCCCGGCATCGGCACCGACGACCTGCTCGTCAGCCTCGCCGACAAGGTCTGGAAGGCCAAACGGGTTCCCGGCCTGGAGGAACGCGTCGTGGACGTGCTGGCCGCCGCGTCCGGCGCCGAGAGGTGGGAGGTCTTCATGGGGCTCGACGACGTCTGCGACCGGCTCGCCGCGGGCGCGGACGGCCGCCTGGCCTTCCAGGCGGCCTATCCGGTCGTCGCCTGAATTTCGGGCGCGGCTGTGCGGCGGGGCCCCCGCGGCCCGCCGCGCCGCGTCGTGTCGACCGACATCGGGGGTGGACCTGGCGTCCGCCCGGAACTCATCGCCCGGGCCGGAATCGATCCGGAACGGCGCCGATCCGGTAGCCGGTGCCGCCGGCCGCGCGGGCCCGGTCGAGCAGCGCCCGGTTGGCGGCGAGCATCTCCGGGACGGGCGCGCAGCCGGGGGAGGCGGTCTTCAGGACGCTGAACAGCACCGGCTCCGGCGGCGCGGCGAGCATCGGCACGTGCCCGACGCGCAGCGCCTTGATCAGGACGACGCCGCTGAGCCCGAGATCGTGCGGCGCCATCTCCTTGAGCGTGGCCTCGATGACGTCGGCGGCGCGGTCCCGGGGCAGGAACACCATGACCCACGGGTGCGGCCGCGCCCACTCGCCGAGCGCGACCAGCTCCTCGACGTCGGGGCGCATGCGGTCCGCGAACGCGAGGAAGGGCAGCTCCTCGGTCTCGGTCGTCCCCGGCGGGACCGGCCCGTCCCCGTAGAGGGTGGCCTTGACCTCGTACCGCCACCCGTCCGGAGACGGTTTGGCCTGCCCCGCGATGTCGTCGGCCGCGACCTCGCCCTGGACGCGCAGCAGCCCGGCCGCGTCCCGGCAGGGGATCGTGCAGGTCAGCACCCGTTCCGGTGCCGGGACGAGGCGCAGCGCCGCGCTCGTGATCACGCCGTGCCGGCCGAGCCCGCCACGGACCCGGTCGAACAGGTCCGGCCGGACGCGCGGTGAGCACGCGACCGGTGAGCACGGGACGGTGCCCCCGCCGGTCACGACGTCGAGGCCGAGGACGTGGTCGGCCTGCGTCCCGTACCGGTGCGAGGCGCCGCCGACGCCGCCCGCCGAGAGCGTCCCGCCGACGGTCACGTCGAGGAAGTCGGTCAGGACGGGCGGCGCGAGCCCGTGCGGCAGCGTCGCCGCCAGCACCTCGCGCCACGTCGTCCCGGCGCCGGCGACCGCGCGCCCGGCGGCGACGTCCTCGACGCCGGCGAGGCCGCGCATGTCGAGGCAGATGCCGCCGGTGAGCGACTGGCCGAACGTCGAGTGCCCGCACCCGCGGGGGACCGCCTCCAGCCGCCGCGCCCGCGCCTCGCGCAGCGCCTCGACGACCTCGTCCGCGCCGGTCGGCCGCACCACGCGGGCCGGCGCCCGCTCCACGATCCCGCCGAAGTCCCGCATGGGACCGAGCGTCCCAGCACGGCCCCGGCCTGGGAACCCCCGGCCGCTCAGCGGGCGCGGAGGCGGTCGCCGACGCGGGTGAGGGCGTCCCCGAGCAGTTCGATCTCCTCGGCGGTGAGGACGTCGATGAGGGCCTCCCGGACCACCCTGCGGTGGCCGGGGCGGACGCGGTCGAGGGCCGCGGCGCCGTCCGCGGTGAGCTCCGCCCACACCGAGCGCCGGTCGGACTCGCAGCCGGTGCGTTTCACCAGGCCCGCCTCCTCGAGGCGGCCGATCTGGTAGGTGAGCCGGCTCTTGGAGATCATCACCTCGCGCGCGAGGTCGGACATGCGCAGCCGGCCGCCGTCCGCCGCGCGCAGCCGCACCAGCACCTCGAACTCGGCGTGCGACAGCCCGCCGTCCCGCTTGAGCTGGCGTTCGACCTCGTGGTCGAGCAGGTGGCCGGCGGCCAGGAAGGCCGTCCAGGCGCGCAGCTCCGCCGGTTCGAGAGCGTCCCCCGCGTCCGTCATGTCGTGATTCTAGTTGACCTGTATTCGGATTGAAGTTTCTAGATGGTCTGAATTTGAACGACCTCTGCTACGGTCACGGTAGTTCAACTTTGAACCACCCGCCGAGAGACACCGGAGGACCGGCATGCTCCCCGCCCGACGCCATCCCCTGCTGCCCGACGCCGGACTGCTGATCGGCCGGCTGGCCCTGGGTGCGATCTTCATCGCGCACGGCTGGCAGAAGCTGCACGACACCGGCCACGCCGCCGTCGCCGCCGAGTTCGACGGGCTCGGCATCCCGATGCCCGGCCTGTCGGCCTACTACGGCACCTGGGTCGAGCTGGCCGGGGGCGTCGCGATGGTCCTCGGCGCGCTGCTCCCCGTCGCCGGCGTGCTGATCGCCGTGGACATGGCCGGCGCGTTCTGGTTCGTGCACATGGACCACGGCCTGTTCGCGGAGAAGGGCGGCTACGAGTACGTCCTCATGCTCGGCGCCGCCGCGCTGCTGTTCGCCCTCGCGGGCGGCGGGCGCTTCTCGCTGGACGCCGTCCTGTGGGGACGGCTGACCCGGCGCGGCGGCAGCGAAGTCCCCGGACGGGAACCCGCGCGCGTCTGATCCATCG
The DNA here is from genome assembly GCF_014706005.1 of Actinomadura sp. RB99. Lineage (NCBI taxonomy): Bacteria > Bacillati > Actinomycetota > Actinomycetes > Streptosporangiales > Thermomonosporaceae > Actinomadura > Actinomadura sp. RB99. Next base: position 38,039 of record NZ_JABMCA010000023.1, read on the forward strand.
CGTCCCGGCCCCTGCGCGCGAATTCCCGCGCGCAGGGGCCGCCGCGTTGCAGGATGTCCCCATGGACGCGTGGGAGGCGGTGACGGCCGAATACGCCGGTCTGGAGGCGCGGCTGGCCGACCCCCACGTCCATCGAGACTTCCGGCGCGCGCGCAGGCTGCGACGTTGCGCGGCGGCACTGCGGCCGTTGAACGAGGACGCGCTGCGCCTCCGGGCCCTCCTGGACGATCTGCGGGACGCACGCGGTCTCGCCGCCGATCCCGCCTGGCGCGCCGAGGCCGACCGGATCGAGCGGGAGTCGGTTTCCCTGCGCGCGGACCTGGCCGCCGCCGTCGCCGCCCGCGATCCCTTCGACCCGTACGACGCGATCGTGCTGATCGACGCGGAGGACGGCGGCCACGACCACGTCCAGGCCGTCGTGGACGCCTACCGGGAGGACGCGCGCGACCGTGGCTGGCGCGCCGAGCACCTCTACAACGACCCGCCGCCGCACTGGGCGATGCTGGAGGTCACGGCGGGGGAGGAGGGGCCCGGTCCGTGGTCGATCCTGAAGGCCGGCAACGGGCCGGCGCGCACCGCCGACGGCCCGGGTGCCGGCCCTGTGCGCGTCACCGTCTTGCCCGACGCCGAGCCCGCGCCCGTCGACCCCGGGGACGTCCGCATCGACCTGTACTGCACCCGGGAGCCGAACGCCCAGACCATGCTCCGGGTGCTCCACGAACCGACCCGCATCGGCGCGTACGGACGCGACCCGGACCCCGCGCGCGCCCAGGCCAACGCCATGCGCGTGGTGTCGGCTCAGCTCGCCGCCCTGGAGAGTGCTCCGGAGGGCCGTTACCAGGCGGGTCCGCAGGCGCCGGGCGGGCACCTGCGCCTGCGGGCCGCGCCGACCCCGGTCGCGTCAGTGTGATCTACACAACTTTTTCTGGCCGCCGCACAGGGAAGGTGACATTCGGGTAAACAACCGTCACCAGCCCGGAAAGGGATATGGTCCGCTCCAAATCCGGGCCGTGGGCGCCCCGCCTCCCTGACATCCCGGTTTGCTGTCATCGGGTCTTTACGTCGAACTGACACAATGTTCCCGATGACCGTTTCTGGGCATGGTGATGACCGAGAGTTCCTGGAGAGGCGGGTCGCTGGTGTCGCGCGGTAGTGAGTTCGTTGTGGTGGCCAATCGGCTTCCGGTGGACCGGAACGTCGGGCCGGACGGGGTTCCGGCATGGCGGCGCAGCCCCGGCGGGCTCGTCAGCGCCATCGCCCCGGTGATGCGGCGCAGGAACGGCACGTGGATCGGCTGGACGGGCGCGCCCGGCGAGGAGCTGGAGCCGTTCGAAGAGGACGGCATGTCACTCCACCCGATCGCGCAGTCCGCCGAGGAGGTCGCGCTCTATTACGAGGGCTTCTCCAATGCCACGCTGTGGCCGCTCTATCACGACGTGATCGCCCCGCCGGTCTACGACCGCGCCATGTGGGACGCCTATGTGCGCGTGAACCGGCGGTTCGCGGAGGCGGCGGCGAAGGTCGCGGCCGACGGCGCGATCGTCTGGGTGCAGGACTACCAGCTCCAGCTCGTCCCGGCGATGCTGCGCGCGCTCCGCCCCGACCTGCGCATCGGCTTCTTCCTGCACATCCCGTTCCCGCCGGTCGAGCTGTTCTGGCAGCTGCCGTGGCGGCGGCAGATCCTCGAAGGGCTGCTCGGCGCGGACCTGGTCGGCTTCCAGCTGCCCGGCGCGGCGGCGAACTTCGTGCGGCTGTGCCGGCGTCTGCTGGACACCCGCTACTCCAAGCAGGACGTGTTCTGGGACGACCGGGTCGTGCGCGCCCGCGCGTTCCCCATCTCGGTGGACGTCGGCGAGCTGAACGAGCTGGTCGGGCGCCCCGACGTGGTCGAGCGCGCGCAGGAGATCCGCGGCGACCTCGGGGACGCGACGGTGCTGCTCGGCGTCGACCGGCTCGACTACACCAAGGGCATCACCCAGCGGCTGCAGGCGTTCGGGGAGCTGTTCGGCGACGGCCACCTCAAGCCGGGCCAGGCGGTGTTCGTGCAGATCGCGACGCCGAGCCGGGAACGCGTGGAGCAGTACCAGCTGCTGCGCGAGGAGATCGAGCAGCAGGTCGGCCGGATCAACGGCGAATACGGCGAAATCGGCTTTCCGGTCATTCACTATCTGCACAGCTCGTATGACCGCGCCGAGCTGACCGCGCTCTACCTGGCGGCGGACGTGATGGTCGTCACGCCGCTGCGCGACGGGATGAACCTGGTGGCCAAGGAGTACGTGGCCTGCCGCCGCGACCTGCGCGGCTCGCTGGTTCTCAGCGAGTTCGCCGGCGCCGCCGCGGAGTTGAAGCGGGGCGCCTTCCAGGTCAATCCCTACGACATCGACGGGTTGAAGGGCACGCTTCTGGCCGCCCTGAACGCCGAGCCCGCCGAGCAGGCCCGGCGGATGCGATCGATGCGCCGGCGGGTCATCGAGCACGACGTGGACCGCTGGGCGCAGGACTTCCTCAGCGAGCTGGAGCGCCCGGTCCGGTCGGTGCCCTCGCCGGTCAGCGCCGCGGAGGGCTGACCCGCAGGTCGAAGGAGGCCCACACGGCCTTCCCCCCGGTGGACAGCCGCGCCCAGCCCCACGCGTCGCTGACGCCGCTCACGACGAGCAGGCCCCGGCCGCCTTCGACGAAGCGGTCGGGGTCGGCGGGCAGAGCCTCGGGCGCGCGCGCCCCCGGGTCGGTCACCGTGACGACGAGCCGCCGCGGGTGCCCCACGAGGACGACCTGGATCGGGCACAGCGGCAGCGGCTGAGGGAGCCCCTCCAGGCCGTGCCGCAGCGCGTTGGTCACCAGTTCGGAGACGGCGACGACCACGTCCTCGGCGCCCTCGCCGAGGCCCCACTCGCGCAGCGTGGCCTGGGTGAACTCGCGCGCCGTGCGGGGCGCGGTGATCTCCGCGGGCAGCACGCGGCGCGCGGTGCGCGGCGTGCCGGCGTACGCGGCGGGCCACAGCCCGGCCAGGCCGGCCGCGGCCACCGGGGCGCTCGCGGGAGTGTTCGGTCGCGCGGGCGGCGGCGGAGCGTCCGGCCAGGGCGCGTGCACGGCGTGCCGCGGTCCGCGGCCGCCTCTGGCGGCGTGGGCCGCGACGTCGTCTGCCTGGTCAACGGTCATTTCTCGAACCTCGAAGGCGTGCTGGGTCGGTACCGGCGAGCGTTCGCTATCTTGCTCCCCAAGTCGTGCAGATGCAAGACCGTCTGCATGAACGAATGCAAGAACGAATGCACGTGCATCTCGTACCATGGTGTGGGGTGGGGCGAGATCGCGGCCTTCCCGTCAGGGGAGGCTGAGACGCCTGAGGGGGCACAAACGATGGACGGCCACCAGATGTCGGACTGGCGCGACGGGCTGGTCTGGCAGAAGAGCCGGCGCAGCAACCCCAGCGGGAACTGCGTCGAGATGGCCGAACTCCCGAACGGGGAGATCGCCGTGCGCAACTCCCGGGACCCGGAGGGGGCCGTGCTCGTCTACACGCGCGAGGAGGTGGAGGCGTTCGTGGGCGGAGCCAAGGACGGGGACTTCGACCACATGCTGGTCTGACCGTCCCATAAACCGAACGGGATTCCATTCGCCCGTCCGGGCCGGTAGCGTGCGGCCATGCACCTGGGGCACGTAGCGGCGCAGACGCCCGACAAGCCCGCCGTCATCATGGCGGGCTCCGGCCGGGTCGTCACCTTCCGCGAACTGAACGACGAGTCCAACCGGCTCGCGCGACTGCTCCATGCGGAGGGGCTCCGGCCGGGGGACCACATCGCCTTCATGCTGGAGAACCACCCGCTCTACCTGGCGGTCGCCTGGGCCGCCCAGCGGTCCGGGCTCTACTACACCGCCATCAGCTCCCGGCTCCAACCCGAGGAGCTCGCCTACATCGTGGGCAACTGCGAAGCCAAGGCCTTCATCACCAGCGCCTCGATGGAGGCCGCCGCGCAGGACCCGCCGGACGTGCCGCTGCGCCTGATGCTCGGCGGCACGGCACCGGGCTACGACTCCTACGAGGACCGCGTCGCCGCGCACCCGGCCGAGCCGATCGAGCACGAGTGCGAGGGGCAGGACATGCTCTACTCCTCGGGCACGACCGGCCGCCCCAAGGGCGTCAAGCCGCCGCTCACGCAGGCCCCCATGGGCACCGCCGGCCCGCTCTACACGCTCATCACCGGGCTGTTCGGGGCCGGCGAGGACTCGGTCTACCTGTCCCCGGCGCCGCTGTACCACGCCGCGCCCCTGCGCTACTCGCTGGTCTTCCAGCGGTGCGGCGCCACCGTCGTGGTGATGGAGAAGTTCGACGCCGAGCAGGCCCTCGCCGCGATCGAGAAGTACCGCGTCACGCACAGCCAGTGGGTGCCGACCATGTTCATCCGGATGCTGAAGCTCCCGGACGAGGTCCGCGCCAAGTACGACCTTTCGAGCCTGGCCTGCGCCGTGCACGCCGCCGCGCCCTGCCCCGTCCCGGTCAAGGAGCGGATGATCGACTGGTGGGGCCCGATCCTGCACGAGTACTACGCGGGCACCGAAGGCAACTGCTTCGTCTACACCAACTCCGAGGACTGGCTGGCGCACAAGGGCACCGTCGGGCGCCCGATCCTCGGCGAGATCCACGTCCTGGACGAGGACGGCGCCGAGCAGCCGCCGGGGACCCCGGGCACGCTCTACTTCGGCGGCGGGCCGAAGTTCGAGTACCACGGCGACGAGGCCAAGACCGCCGCGTCCCGCGACCCCTGGGGGCACGGCTGGACGACCCTCGGCGACATCGGCCGGGTCGACGAGGACGGCTTCCTCTACCTCACCGACCGCCGCTCGTACATGATCATCAGCGGCGGGGTGAACATCTACCCGCAGGAGGCCGAGAACGTCCTCGCGGTGCATCCCAAGGTCGCCGACGTCGCGGTGTTCGGCGTGCCCGACACGGAGATGGGCGAGGCCGTCAAGGCCGTCGTCCAGCCGTCGTCCATGGCGGACGCGGGCCCGGAACTGGAGGCCGAGCTGATCGACTACTGCCGCGACCACCTCGCCCACTACAAGTGCCCGCGCTCCGTCGACTTCCGGGCCGAGCTCCCGCGCCACCCCACCGGCAAGCTCTACAAGCGCCTGCTCCGCGACGAGTACTGGAAGGACCAGAGCGCCGCGACCGCCTGACCGCGGCGTTGGAACCGTCCATGGACGGCGCTGAGAGGCCCGCGAACGGCGAAAGCCCCGGTCCGGGAACCAGGTTCCCGGACCGGGGCTCGGCGGACGCCAGAGGCGTCCTAGTGCATCGCGATCGGCACTTCGGGCTTCTCCGCGGCGGCGGTGGTGTCCGGCCGCCTGCGCGGCAGGAGCAGCGCCGGGATGAAGGCCAGCGCCAGCAGCGCCACCGCGTACCAGTAGGTGTGCTGGAACGCGTCCGCCATCGGCCCGGCGATCTTCTGCATGATCGTCTCCGGGACCTTCTGGCCCGGGTTCGCCTGGCCGCCCCCGCCGAACGGCTTGAGGTTGGACGCCAGCTTGTTGGCCAGCAGCACCGAGATCAGCGCGGTGCCGAGGGACGTCGACACCTGCTGGATGATGTTCAGCATCGTGCTGGCCCGCGGCACCTCGTCGTGCTCGAGGGTCTGGATGGCCGCCGCCATGGTCGGCATCATCGTCATGCCCATGCCGAGGCCCATGACGAACAGCACCGCGCCGAGCGCCCAGAAGGACGTGTCGGCCTCCAGGATCGCGGCGAAGCCCGCCACCGACAGCACCACCACGACCAGGCCGACCAGGACCACGCGGCCGGGGCCGATCCGGTCGGTCAGCTTGCCGCCGATCGGCATGGTGACCATGGCGCCGAGGCCCTGCGGGGCCAGCAGCAGGCCGGAGTGCAGGGCGCCCTGCCCGCGCACCGTCTGGTAGTACAGCGGCAGCAGCAGCATCGCGCCCATGAACGCCGCCATGAACAGCACCATCGTGCCGGACGCGGCGACCACCGAGCGGCGCTTGAGCAGCCGCAGGTCGATCAGCGGGCTCTTGGCGTTCAGCGCCCGGAACACGAACGCGATCACCAGGACGGCGCCGACCACCGTGGGGATCAGCCCGTCCGGCTTGGTGAAGTCCTTCAGCTCGGCGCCCTTGGCCAGGCCGTAGATCAGGGAGGCGAGGCCGGGGGACAGCAGGATCAGGCCCAGGATGTCGAGGCGCTCGGCCCGCTGCGGCTCGTCCTTCTTCAGGATCCGCGCGGACATGAACAGCGCGACGATGCCGATCGGCAGGTTGATGAAGAAGATCCACCGCCACGACACGTCGTCGACCAGCCAGCCGCCGAGGATGGGGCCGAGGATCGGGCCGAGCAGCATCGGGATGCCGACGACGCTCATCACCTGGCCGACCCGCTTCGGGCCGGCGGCCTGCGTCAGGATCGTCATGCCGGCGGGCATGATCATGCCGCCGCCGAGGCCCTGCAGCACCCGGAACACGATCAGCGAGGTCGCCGACCAGGCCAGCCCGGCCAGCATCGAGCCGATCACGAACAGCGCGATCGAGATCATGTAGAGCCGCTTGGTGCCGAACCGGGCCGCCGCCCAGCCGGTGATCGGGATCACCGTGGCCAGCGCGAGGGTGTATCCGGTCGCGACCCACTGGATGGTCGCCAGCGGGGCGTCGAACTCCTTGGTCAGGTCATTGATCGCGACGTTGACGACCGTGACGTCGAGGATGGACATGATCGCGCCGAGGACGACGCACATGGCCACCGCGAGCACGCCGCGGTCCAGCCCGCCGCCAGGGGCCGAATCCTCCAGCGGGCCGTCCGCCGTCTGCGAAGACGCGGGAGCGGTCAACTCTCTTCCAATCGTTCGGGGCCCGTGCACGCGGGCACGCAGGGACCGTGGGGACGTTCTCGGGGATACCGCAGCAAAATACTGCAGAGACTGACACTTTCGCCAACGACTAAACTTCGCGGCCTTCAGGACTATTCCAGGAGGGTCCGACAGTCTGACCGGGGTCTGCGCTGCTCCCCGGCGTCCAGCGTCCGACCTCGACCGCACTCGTGGTCAACACAGTGTGACGCATCCGACATCGAGGTCTCCCCCTCCCTACAGAGCGTTCCGAAGCGGACGCACAGGCAGACCAGGGCTCTACGAAGAACTCATCGCCCGTATGCCGAAATTTCCCGACAACTTTCCGTAACCACCCACCCAGCCCCACCCGCACCGCGATGACGCCGCCCGCGCAGGCCGCCCCGGCCAGCCGCGCACGTGCACTCACGCGGCGGCCGCCGAGGGAAGCGGACCAGGCGGCTCAGGAGACCTTCAACCGCCGCCCCAACGCCTCGCCGCCCCGCACCTCCTGCCCGGGAGCGATCTGGATGGTCAGCTTCCGGTTCCCGGCCAGCGGCGACAGGTCGATGCCGGATGCCGCCCCCCGGAGGGACAGTGCGGTCAGAGAACGAAGCGAGGCCAACGGCGCGAGGTCGGTGATCCTGTCGCAACCGTCCAGGTGCAGCTGCCGAAGGTCGCGGAGCCCGGCGAGCGGGGCGAGGTCGGAGATTCGCGTCCGGCTGAGGTCGAGCCAGGCGAGTCCTTTCGCGGACGCCAGGGGTCCGATGTCGTGCACGGCGGTGCACTTGTCGAGATCGAGCTGCCGGAGGGGCAGAGCGGCCAGAGCGCCGAGGTCGGCCACCCAGTGGCATCCGCCGAGGAAAAGCGTCTCCACGGAGGGGGCCGCCTCGACCAGAGCGGGGAGGCCGCAGGACAGGCGGCTGCGCTGCAGCCCCAGCGTCGTGACCTCGCGGAGAGAGGGCAACTGGTCGAGAGCCGTCAGCCGGGGACTCTCCTGGACGGACAGCCCATCCAGCCGGGAGTGCCGCTTCAGCGGGCCGAAGTCCCGCACCTCCTGGCAGTAGGGCAGCCAGATGCTCCGAAGCTCCGGGAGATCGTCCAGGAAGCCGAGATCGACCAGCCCGGGAACGCCCAGGCTCAGCCAAGACAGGTTCGCCATGTCGGGCAGTTCCGCCAGGTCGACGCCGGGCTCGTCGAACAACAGGGTCAGCTGCTTCAACGTGGGGGCGTGACGCCGGAGAAAGCGCAACTCCGGCTGAGGGCCGTCGATGACCACGTACAGGTTCGTGAGCGGCGGAAGGAGGTCGAGGGCCGCCAACCGGCCGGGCGAACGCCACACGGTGACCCGCCACTGCTCGGTCCTGGCGGCGAGAACACGCTCGGCGTACTCGCGCGGATCGAAGTAGGCCCACGCCTTGTTCAACTCTTCTTGCACGCTCGGACGAGGATCGATGCTGAAGCGGGAGAGTACGTCGAGTGCCTCCGGGCCGTTGATCGACCAGGCCGCCGTGATCGTGGCCTTGGCGGCCGCTTCGGTGAGGTCGTCCAGGGTTTCGGGGAGGCGGTGGAGGACGGGTTCGCCGGCGGTGGCGAGGGAGCGGGCGGAGGCTTCGTCGCGGGGCGGGATGAGGTCGTCCAGGCAGCGGTCGAGGTCGTCGCGCAGGTCGTCGGGGACGGACGGGAGCGTCTCCAGGCAGGCGACGGCCACCAGCTTCAGGGCGCGGGCACGCCGCTTCTCCGTGTGCGCGCGGGCGAGGATGCCGGTGAGCAGTTCGCGGCGTAGGGGCTCGTTGGCGTGGCCGGCGGCCATGATGAGGGTCTCGCGCCAGGTGTCGCGGTGGGCGTTCTGGACGAGCAGATCCATGTCGCCGAGGTCGGCGGCCTGCTTGGCGGCGAGGTACTCCTGGACGGTCCGGTGGACGAAGTCAATGCGTCCGGGCACCGGTTCGCGCAGGACGCCGCTGCGCTGGAGCAGTTCGTCCAGAACCTTCTCCGCCGGGACGCGGACCTGCGGCATCGAGGCGAGGCGGTCCGCGACCAGGCGTTCGACCATCGGCTTCGGCAGCTCGACGCGGGCGCTGGTCGACAGGTGCCAGGCGATGTCCTGGAGGATCCGGATCTTCTGGTCGCGTTCGAGGACGCTCGGGATGCCGCGTTTGGTGTCCCGTGTCTCCAGCAGCATGTCGAGCGCGGCCGTGTAGAGGCCCATGCGGTTGCGGGGGAGCGCCTCGCGGTCGAGGTTGAGCGCGCAGAGCATCGCGGCGAGCAGTGGGCTGGACGCGAGTGTCCGCAGGTGAGGGGCCGCTTCGAGGCGTGCGAGCAGGCGGGCCTCGTAGGACGGCAGGCGTTCCGGCGTGCACGGGATGTCGGCGCAGTCGCGGACGGCGTTGTGCCAGTGCTGGACGAGCGTCCGCACGTCCGCCGGAGCGAGCTGCTCTAGGAAGGCGGTCGCGAAGCCTTCGGCGCGGAGCCAGTCGGAAGCGGCGGCGGCCGGGCGCGACGTCACGATGACGCGGATGCCGGGGAACTCGGTGACGAGTCCTTTCAGCCATTGCCGGACGGCCTGCCGCTGGCCGCTCGTCACCTCGTCGACGCCGTCCACGAGGAGCAGGGCACGGCCGGACAGCAGCCGCCGGTGCACCCAGCCGCGCGGCATGATCCCGGCGAGGTTGCCAGCGACGTCGTCGAGGAACTCTTCCGGACGCGGCAGCGCGCCGCCCGCATGACTGCGCAGCTTGATGAGGAACGGGACGGAGCCGTTCCACTCGCTGAGCGGGCCGGTGAAGGATCCGCGCGCCGCCGTGATGGCGAGCCAGCGCAGCAGGGTGCTCTTTCCGCCGCCCGCTTCGCCGCGCAGCAACATCAGCCGGTGGTCGCCCAACGCGGCCTCGACGCGGACGGCGCCCGTGCGCACCTGGTCGCGCCATTCGCTGAGGGGTACGGCCTGCGGCGCCCGGTGCAGGCTGCGCGCGCTCTCGTCGGAGACGTTCAGGCTGATGTAGGCGACGCTGAGCGTGGTCTGCGGGCGGGTGAGCCGCTCGAAGCGGACGCCGAACAGTTCCAGCGTGTCGAGGGATTCGCTGATGGAGGCGAGGTAGCGGCGCGTGAACTCCTCGTCGTCCGCCTCGCCTTCGGGGGCGGTGAGGGTGCGTGCCGGAAGCCGGGCGAGGACGGCTCCGACCTGGTCGGCGAGCCCGCTGAGCCGTCCGAGCATCTCGGCGGACGCGCGCGGCGCGAACTCCGGCAGGTGGATGACGATGCGCGCCAGGCAGTCGCAGCACTCGTCGAGTATTACTTCGTAAAGGTGGGCGCCGACCTCGCCCAACTCGAACTCGGCGCGCCGCGCGGGAAGCCGCGACCGCAGGCTCCGCGCGAGCTTCACCGGGTCGGCGTCCGCCGCGAAGAATGCGTCATCAGAGAGGTCGGCGTTGTCGAGCGTCCGGACGACCTCGAACAGCGCGCCCTCGCGGTCGCCGTCGGTGAGACCGCCGAACTCGTTCCCGGCGAACGTCAGGAGCCGCTCCGCCACCGCGTCGGCGATGCCTTCGAACTGCCGCTGGACGCGCCGCCGCTTGATCTCGTCCGGGAACCCGGTCCTGATCAGTTCGGTGAGGTCCTTGCCGGCGGCGTCCCTGGTGGAACGCCCGGCGAGCCATCGCCCGACGGCCAGCCGCGCCACCGATGCCCCCACCCGCAACGCGGCCACCTCAACCGACATGGCGCCTCCGACGAGACCGGCTGAGCCATTATGGCGAGAACCCAGTCTCAGGCGACCGCCATTGAGGAATCCTCGGCTGCCCCCGAAAATCCCGATGGCACGTGGACGAACCCTCGCCGCCGGCGCGCGGCGACACAGACGCGCAGGTCGGGCTGGTAGGACGCCGGGCATATCCCGTCGTACCCATGCTTGACGATCGCCCAGTAGATGTCCTCGGAGACGGCGAGGACGAGCGGCGAGCAGCTCACTCGGAGGCACTTCTTCAGTTTTGGCGCGTCCAGCAAGCGGCACGCCAGGTCGATGGCCTCCCCGAACGGACCGTTCTCGTCCCGGTGGATCTCGCCCGCGTGCACGGCGGCCCGTAAGCGCATGCAGCGGCTCGGCCGGTCCTCCGCTGAGATCGACTCGTTGTACTCGGTGAGCTGACGCGCGAGCCTCGGCACAAGCCGGGACAGCAGATACGTCTTGGGCAGCTCGTCGACCGGATGGAACAGCGCGAGGACACCGTCACCGCGGTCCTCGAACGGATCGCACCACCGGTCCTCGATGCCCGTGTACGTCATGGCCTGCTTCAACTGACCGTAGATCTGGCTCCGCAACTCCTGCTTGATCGGGTTCGTGCGAAGCGCCGCCGTCGAATTCTCCAGGTCGACGACGAGAATGCTCCTGTGCACAGGGTTGCTGCTCACCGGAGCGCCCCCAATCCCGCACGACCCCAGGGCCGTGCGCGTCCCCGCCGCGTGCGGCGTGACTCGGAGGACCGGCCGCGCGGAGTGCGCGGCCCGGGGCCCGACCGAGGCACCGTCGCCCGCCGGGCCGGGATGCAGACCGTTCCGGTGCGGGGATTCCGAACAGTCTTGACGCGACAATCGATCTCTTGAACGAGCCGGCTAGTTGCAGTCTGAGTTGGTTCTACCCGCCATGCAAGGTGCATAGCCACGTGCATCACGAGGGGAAGCTGATTGTGACCTCGCAGGTGAGGTTGCGCCCCCTCCGCATCGCCTGTGAGATTCCCTGATTGGGAGTTTCAGGGTGGTCGCTGCTCACTTACAAGGCTGGTAGAGCGGCAGTTGGGTCTGGCGGCACTCGCAGGTGTCCTCTATTCTTTCTCTGCAAGTTGCATAATCCCTTCGAAGCCCCGCTGGACCTCGCGACACGGCTTGGAGGAAACATGGCGGCTGCCCCGACCGTTCGCCAGCGCCGGCTGGGTGCCGAGTTGCGGCGGTTGAGGGAGAGTCTCGGCCCGACCGCCGAAGAGATCGCGACCAGGCTCGACTGGTCGCCTTCCAAGCTCAGCCGCATCGAGAACGCCCGCATCGGCGTGCGAGTCTCCGATGTTCGCCTGCTCCTTGAGTTGTACGGGGTCGAAGAGGGGCACAGGGAAGAGATCGTTGCGCTCGCGACCAGTGCGACGAAGCGAGGCTGGTGGGACGCCTACCGCCATACGTTGCCCGAGCGGTTCGCCGCCTACGTTGCGTTGGAGGACGAGGCGACCGCGGCGCATCTCTACAGCACCCATACAGTGCCCGCCCTGCTGCAGACCAGAGAGTATGCGCGCAGCGTCATCGAGACCAGCCGTCTCGTAACGCAGATGTCAACGGGGAAGGTAGCCCGCAACGTGGACGCGCGAATGCGGCGGCAAGAGCTGCTCAAAAGGCCGGATCCGCTTTCCTACTCCGCTGTCGTCGACGAGTCGGTCCTGCTGCGCCTGGTCGGTGACGAAGGGATCATGCGGCGCCAATTGGAATGGCTGCTCGAAGTGGCGGAGCTTCCCAACGTTCACATCTTTGTGCAGCGTCTGCAGGCGCATCGTGAACCTATAATCGGAGAGGCGTTCACGCTGCTGCGGTTCGCGCCGGCATACGATGTTCAATTTCCCGACGTGGCCTACATTGACAGCTTCACGATGCAAATGGACCTTCAGGATGACGAGATAACCGAGAGGTACCGGAGAGCCTGGAAAGCCTTGAGGGCTTCCTCGATGGACCCCGACGACTCGGTTCGGTACATCGCGCGCACGGCGCAGGAGAAGTGGTCCGAATGAAGATGCGCGGCCTCCGCCAGGGTGCCCGGGAGGAGGCCGCGGTGGCGCCGTCACTGCAGGTCGAGGTCGCCCGCCTTGGCTTTGGCGAGGAAGGTCGTGAACACCTCTGATGCAAGGGTGAGAACCGGGCCGTCGGGGCCGGTCTTGGTGTCACGTACACCGAGCTTTCCTGCTGCGATGCGCGCCACTTCGACGCAGTTCGAGTCGGCGACGCAGCGAGAACTCTTGCGCCAATGAGATTCCGTTGTAGCGGACACGTAACGTGATCTTTCTAGGTTCGTTGATAGGTGAGAATCTCACAGCACCGGACGCAAGGTGCCTTTTGCCGCTCCAGTGGTGCGGCCGGAACATGATGCGTTGGAGCGGTGAAGTTTCCAAGGAGCATTTCCCCTGGAAGGGGTTTCATAATACTCACCGCGAAGTAATATGCAAGCTCTGGAAGGTCAAGTTCCGGACGCTGTTCAGGTGGTGAGAAGGGGGTGACATAAGTCGCATGAAGGAGGAAAGCGGGCGCCTGCTGAGATCGCAGATCGGCCCGAACTGAGAGAGTTCGGGTGCTCACCCTCGCTATAGATCTGCGGGTCCTTGGAGGCCCTCCGCCGTGCTGTGGGATCAGACCGGCGGTGCGCTCGGAAGCGTGTTGACGGGGGGTGGGTGGGGCGGGCAGGATGCGGGGGTTGTGATCATCTAGAGGACCTGAGGGACCTGGCCCTGGGACGGTCCGGCAACCTGCCTTCGCGGCAAGGTGCCAATGCCAGGAGCGATGAGGAGAAGCTCATGGGCGTACGCCTTGATGTTCCTGTGCTGGCCGGGACGCTCGTCCGGCTGGAGCCGCTGTCGTTGGAGCATGTGCCGCAGCTGGCGGAGGCCGCCGAGGAGAACCGGTCGTCGTACGGGTTCACGCTCGTGCCTGGGGCGGCGGACATGGAGTCCTATGTCGCCGGGCAGCTCGCGCGGCCCGGGCTGACGCCGTTCGCGCAGGTCAGGGTCGCGGACGGGAAGGCGGTCGGGCACACCGGCCTCTGGGATCCGCGGACGTGGCCCGGCACGGACCGGCTGTGCGCGATCGAGGTCGGCTGGACGTGGCTGGCCGCGTCCGCGCAGGGCACCGCCATCAACGTCGAGGCGAAGAAGCTGCTGTTCACCTACGCCTTCGAGACGCTGGGCGTGGCGCGCGTCGATCTCAAGACGGATGCGCGGAACGAGCGGTCGCGGCGGGCGATCGAGCGGCTCGGCGTGCACTTCGAGGGCGTCCTGCGGAGCTGGTCGCCGTCGTGGGCGCCGGGCGAGGAGGGCACGCTGCGCGACTCGGCGATGTTCTCGGTGGTCGAGTCGGAGTGGCCGTCGGTGAAGACGGCCATGACGAACCGGCTGGCGGGGACCGTCGCGAGGTGACGGCGAACGGGTTTCCCGGGCGCGTGCCGGTGCTGGACGGGACGGTGGTACGGCTGGAGCCGCTGTCGATGCGGCATGTGTCCGAGCTCGCGGAGGCCGCCGAGGAGAACAGGTCGTCGTACGGCTTCACACCGGTGCCCTCCGCGGCCGGCATGGAGGCGTACGTCTCCGACAAGCTCGACCGTCCTGAACTCATGGCGTTCGCACAGGTCAGAGTGGCGGATGGGAGGGCGGTCGGGCATACCGCGCTGTTGCATCCGCAGCCATGGCCCGGCCGGGACCGGTTGCGCGCGGTCGAGATCGGGTGGACGTGGCTGGCGGCGTCCGCGCAGGGCACCGGCATGAACGTCGAGGCGAAGAAGCTCCTGTTCGGCTACGCGTTCGAGACGCTGGGCGTGGCCCGCGTGGAGCTGAAGACGGATGCGCGGAACGAGCGGTCGCGGCGGGCGATCGAGCGGCTCGGCGCGCATTTCGAGGGCGTCCTGCGCAGTTACTCGGAGTCGTGGGTCGCCGGTGAGGAAGGCGAGTTGCGCGACACCGCCGTGTTCTCCGTGATCGCCGCCGAGTGGCCGTCCGTGGAGACGACGATGGCGAACCGCCTGGCAGAGGCCGTCCAGCCCTGACAGCACCGCCACCTGTGGTGGGCGATCAGTGCGGGGTCAGCGAGTTCAGGAGTTCGCGGCCGTGCTGCCAGGAGCCCAGGTCGCTGGCGGAGTTGATGTGTCCGCATGCGTCCACCAGATGAAATCGTGCCTCCCAGCGCGCCGCGAATGCGGCGGCCGTCTCGGGAGTGCAGTACGGGTCGTCGACGCTGGCCACCACCAGGGCCGGGCATGGCAACGGCTGCGCTGACACGTCGGTGAACGTCGAGGCCGCCTGGCGTGGGAACGCCGGGCCCGCTGGGTCGGGCGGCGCGACCAGGAACGCGCCGCCCACCGGGCTTGAGGGATTCTTGAGCAGCCAGGCGGACGCCGCCCAGCAGCCCAGGCTGTGGGCTATCAGCACGACCTGGCCGTCCTGCCGCGAGGCGTTGTCGTACGCCTTCTGCACAGCGCCGACCCAGTCGTCCAGTTCGGGGGCGGACCATGAGGCGGGGGAGATCCTCACCGCCGAGGCGCCCCACTCCCGCTCCCACAAGGTCTGCCAGTGCCGGCCGTCCGAGCCGTCGATGCCCGGGATGATGATGTACGCGGTCACTGCCCACCACCGTTTCACTCGTCGCCCCTTGCGATCATGAGGGCGCTCGACGCGGATTCTGGTGGATGCATCGGGGCGGCGGCCGTGTTGCAAGTGATCTCAAAGAAAATGGTGCGGACGACAATGGAATCACTCGACCGGATAGACCGTGACATCCTCGCCCTGCTCCAGGCCGACGGCCGGCTGACCGGCGCGGAGGTGGGACGCCGCGTCGGGCTCTCGCAGCCTGCGGCGAGCGCCCGCATCCAGCGGCTGGAGAAGAGCGGCGTCATCACCGGCTACCGGGCCCTGGTCGACCCGGAAGCCCTCGGGCTGAACATCCATGCGGTCGTCCGGTTGCGCACCACGCACGCCCGGCTCTCACCCGCCCTGGACTTCGCCTCCCGGACGTCCGAGATCACCTCCGTCCTCAGGGTCACCGGGGAAGACTGCCTCATCTTCGACGTCCACTGCCCGCAGGCGGGACGGCTCGAAGAAGTCGTCGACGCGCTGGCCCGGTACGGCCCCGTCACCACGTCCCTCGTGCTCCACGCCTATCCGCCGAAGCCGCTGACCGACGCCACGCCGGCGACGCCGTGATCCGCGGCTACTGGAGCTCGAACCAGACGGCGTGGCCCTCGGCGCGCGGTTCCATGCCCCACGCTTTCGCGAGGGACGCGACGATCAGCAGGCCGCGGCCGGTGACGTCCAGCTCGGCCGCCTCGGCGACGTGCGGGACGGTCGCCGCCCGCCCGTCGTCGATCACCTCCATCCGGACGGTCCGCGCCGAGTAGGTCACCTCCACGCGGATCTGGCCGTCCCGTCCCGACTCGGTGTAGCGCAGCGCGTTCGTCAGCAGCTCGCTCATGCAGAGCGCCGCGTCGTCCAGGTATGGATGCTCCAGGCCCAGCACGTCGCGCAGCCAGCGCCGCGCGTGCCCCACCGCCCGGTCCATCCCCGGCAACAGGAGCGCGTCGAACCTCATGGTCGGCGCAGTCATCGCCCACTCCCTTCGCATCGCTGTCGCCGAAAAGAATGAGCCGGACGTCCGCGGCCGAACGATGCGTTCGCCGTCCTCGTCCGCAGGTCCTCGGGCAACAGTGACTCAGTCACTTTTGACCGAGGCACTGTTGCCGCCTTCGTTGGAAACCTTCAGCATCACGCAAAGTCAAGGCATGATTACTCCATGGAGAACGCGCAGCGCCCGACCATGCGAAGCCGCAAGCTCGGCCAGCGCCTTCGCGCCATCCGTGAGGAGCGAGGGCTCACCCTCCAGAAGGCCGCCCGCCTGCTCAACCGCACCCCGTCCTCGCTGAGCAAGCTCGAAACCGGCAAACGCGGCATCCGCCGCCCCGCCCTGGAGCACATGCTCGACCGCTACGAGATCAGTGACCCTGACGAGCGCCAGTACCTCTTCGATCTCGCCCGAGACTCCGGCAAGAAGGGCTGGTGGCTCCGTCATGAAGGCAAACTGGCTCCCGCGGCACTCGACTACATCTCGTTGGAGGCTGAAGCTTCATCGATAAAGAGCCATGAACTCCACCTTGTCCCTGGCCTTATGCAGACTGAGGAATACGCTCGGGAGGTCATTGGGTCTGGAATCTCGCTGGGCACGCCTCCCGCCGTGGATGGTCTCGTGGAGGTGCGCATGCGCCGCCAGCAGGTGCTGTTCGGACCGAAGCCGCCCCATCTGTGGGTGATAGCAAGTGAGGCTGTGTTGAGGCAGCAGTTCGGTGGGTCTCGGGTGATGAAAGCCCAGCTCAGGAGGCTTGTGGAGTTGTCTCTGTTGCCGAACGTGACCTTCCAGGTTCTCCCGTTTGAGGTAGGTGGCCACCCTGGGCTCAACGGTTCTTTCACTACCTTGGTGACGAGCGAGCTCTCGGTAGTGCTGGTTGAGAATCTGACGACAGGCTGGTATTTGGAAGATCCGGTCGAGATACGTCGTTACGATGTCGTCTTCGATCACCAAAGAGCAAGAGCCTTGTCCCCGTCTGCATCCCGAGAGTTCATCGAGCGGATAGTGTCAGAGTCATGACCAGTCAGGAGTTCGTCTTCTCTTCGTGGCGCAAGAGCAGGCGCAGTGGGAGCGAAGGTTCGTCGTGCGTCGAGGTCGCCTCTGCGTGGCGTAAGAGCAGCTACAGCGGGAGTCAAGGCTCAGAGTGTGTCGAGGCCGCTCCTGCCTGGCGGAAGAGCAGCCGCAGCAGCGGCAGTGGACAGTGCGTCGAGGTGGCGGCGGGGGAGCGGCGGGTGGCAGTGCGGGACTCTAAGGATCCGGACGGGGCGGTGCTGGCCGTCGCGCTTTCCGGGTGGGCGTCCCTGCTCGCCGACGTCAAAGCCGGATCCCTCGACCTCACTCGCTGACGCGGGCACCTAGGTCGTGTCCGGCGGGATCCTGGGTGAGGTCGCGAAGCCAGATCTTGCTGGAGGCGATCGCCTTGATGCCCCGCCGGCGGAGATGGGCGCGGAGGGCCGGCTGGAGTAGGCCTTGTCGGTACAGGGTCCCTGACCGGCCCCCTGCGGCCTCCCGTACGTCCACACCCGTACAAGAACATCCAACCCCGCCGTAGTACCACCGCCAGCACGTACGGCCGTCACGAAGAGCCGCCCTAACGCGAACGGCGAGATGGTGTGACAGCGGGGGGAAAGAAGGGCCTCAAGCGCCTACGGTGCCGTCGATGGCTTCGCGGATGAGGTCGGCGTGGCCGTTGTGTCGTGCGTACTCGTGGATCATGTGCAGCATGACGAAGCGGAGCGAGACGTTCTCGTTCCATCGGGGCTGGTGGACGACCAGATCCAGCGACGGGGCGGCGTGCTCGATGCGGCGGGAGTGCTCGACTTCGGTTCGCCAGGCGGTGAAGGCTTCGTCGCGGGTGCAGCCGGTCGGGTCGTAGGCGGTCTGGTAGTCGTCGGCGTGGGACCAGACGTTGGGCAGGTGGCGCTCGCCGTTCACGGTTTTGCGGAACCAGGTACGTTCGACCTCGGCCATGTGACGGACCAGCCCGAGCAGCGAGAGCGCTGAGGGTTTCGACGCCTGCATGCGCAGGTCGTCGTCGCTCAGGTCGTCGCATTTCCATGCGAGGGTGGCGCGGTGGTAGTCGAGGTTGGCGCGGAGCAGGGCACGTTCGTCGGCGATCAGCGGCACATCCGGGCGTTCGGTGGTCACCGGTGTCAGCTTAATGACTCCCGCCGCATCAATGATCGATAAGGCCGCGTCGGCGTTGGCGATGGCATCGTCGTGCTCGGGCTCGGACCGTCTGGCGGCTCGCGGGCTCGGGGCTGATCGCGAACTGCGCGAGATCTCCAAGTGCGGCTCTTGGAGGCGGCACCGGCGGGGAGCGGCGGGTGGCGGTGCGGGACTCTAAGGATCCGGACCGGGCGGTGCTGGCGGTCGCGCCGTCCGGGTGGGCGTCCCTGCTCGCCGACGTCAAGGCCGGTTCCCTCGACCTCACTCGTTGACGCGGGCACCTAGGGGCGGATGCGCGAAGCATCCGCCCCCCTTCCCTTGCTCGACCGTCCACATGGGCGGCCGGAGGAGGTCAGTTCGCCGATGGGGGCCGGTTCAGATTGAGGATCCACTTGGGCAGGAGGCTGTCGCGGGGGGCGTTGGTCCACTCGGCCGCCTTGACGATCTCGAAGAACTGGCGGGTGCCGGGCCGCAGGCCCGCGTTCTTCGGACCGGGGGTCACCACGATGCCCTGGCTGGCGGTGAGCCGTCCGGTCTCGGGGTCGATGAGCAACTGCCACTCGATCGTGCCGTAGTCGCGGGTGGTCTGCCTCATCGCGACGCCTCGTCCCGGGTGTCCGGCGGCGTCGGTGTCGTTGATCGTCTTGACGTCGCGGAGTCCGGCGAGCATCCGGTACGTGGCGATCCGGACCCGGTCGGTGACCGCGCGGTCGGCGAGCAGGGAGGGGGCGTTCAGGAAGAGGTAGAGGTCCGGGGCGCGCAGGCGCCGGTGGTCAAACTTCGTCGCGTAGTTCAGGAGCCATGCGCGCAGCTTGGACGGGTTGGCGGGGAGCCGGCGCGCAGCGTCGACGCCGAAGTCGAGTTCGGCGCCTTCCTGCAGGAACGGGCTGCCGACCTCGTCGTCCAGGTCCCTGATGCCGAGTTGCGCCGCGTCGGGGCGCCCGTCCGCTCTCCACGCCTTACCGTCGGCGGGCGTTGCGGGCCGGACCGCGACCTTCTCGCCGTCCCAGCCCAGGCTGGTCGTCGTTTCCCTTTCGCCGCCGGGGAGCGGGCCGAAGTCCTTCGCCGACTTGGCGCTGAGGATGTAGGCGTCCTTGGTGGTCTGCACGGTGTAGTGGGCACCGTGCAGACGGGTGGACGGAACCACCACCGACTTGCCCACCACGCGGTGGACGTACCACAGGCGCCCGTCGGAGGCGTGCCGTGTGCTGGCGTCGGCAGCGGCGAGCAGGAATGTGGAGGCGGGGCCGTTCTGGTCGGCCAGGGGTTCGGGATGGTAGGGGGGCCGCGTCTCCCCTCGGTAAGCCGTCCATGAGGCGGCGGCGAGCGCGCATGCGGTGGCCGCCGCGACCAGCGCCGCCCTCCGCTTCGGCTGGAAGAGCCGTGCGAGGCGGCGGCGCGGGGCGGCGGCCTCGGCCAGGAGGCGGCGGCGGGCCGCGTGCGTGGTCTCGGGGGACGGGGGGCGCTCGGCGGTGTGCATCCGGCTGATGAGGGTCAGATCATCCACGGTCGTCCTCCTCGTCGTGTCCCGATGCGCGCAATGCGGCGCGGACCTGTTTGCGGGCGCGGCTCAGCCGCGAGCAGACCGTCCCGTAGGCGATTCCGAGGGCTTCGGCGACCTCCGGGTAGCTGAGTTCGGCCAGCGCCACGAGGAGCAGGACGTCGCGGTCGCCGTGCCGCAGGCGCGCCAGGGCCGGGCTCAGGCCGAAGCTCGCGGCGTCCACCGCCGAGGTCACGCTGCTCTCGTGGCTCTCGACGACGTCGGCGGTGCGCATCCGGGCCATCGCCTTGTAGCGGCGCAGCTCGTCGCGGCGGTGGCGGCTGATCAGCCGGGTCGCGATGCCGTACAGCCAGGGGCGCGCCGAGGTGTGCGCCGGGTCGAACACGGCGCGGCGGCGGAAGGCGATGAGGAACGTCTCGGCCGCGATGTCGTCCGCGGCGTCGGCGCCGAGCCGCCGGTCCACGTAGCGGTGGATGTCCCGGTAGTGCCGGTCGAAGAGGTCCGCGAACCGTTCGGGGTCGCGCCGCGCGGCGGCGATGACGTCGGCGTCCGACGGCTCCGGCTCCGCCGGGGCGCCCGTTTCGGAGGGGGCGCCCGTCACGGCTCGTCCCGTGGCGCTGGAGGAAGGGTCATGCGGGACCCTTCTGGAGGCGTGGAGGGGGGTCACGTCCTTGATTGCCCGGAAGCGTCCCACCCCTTCTCGCGGCAGGACGGCGGGTCACAGGTAGTGGCCGCTCGCCAGGTAGGGGGCGGGGGCGGGCATGCCGCGGACGGCGATGTAGCCCTCCTGGCCGATGTCGAGGCGGGCGGCGAGGCCGACGTCCACCGCCCAGTGGTTGTCGGTGGTGATGCAGTTGACGAGGGTGTCCCCGCGCGCGGCGGCGAGCGCCTCCCACAGCAGGGTCTCGGCGGTCCCGGGACGGTCGGCGGCCAGCAGCGTGGGACGTCCCGCGCCCTCGTCGATGTAGACGTAGCCGCGCCGGCCGGGCGCGTCGGAGACGACCAGCCGCAGCGTCTCCAGCATGTGGACGTGGTCGGGGCCGTGGCCCGCGCCGCGGACGGCGGTGTCCAGTTCGTCCATCCATTCGAGGTCGTCGGCGTGCCCGTCCCGCAGTCCGCGGACGGCGGGCAGCGTGGCCCGGTCGACGGTGCCGACCATCCGCATCTGCGGGTGCAGGGTGAATCCCGCCAGACGGTAGCGGCGCGTCGCCGCCGGATGCACCGTCGAGGAGAACAGGCCCGGCCGGTCGCCCGCGTGCGCGAGGACGGCGTCCATCAGGCGCTTGCCGATGCCCTTCCCCTGCCGGCCGGGCAGGACGCCGTAGGTCGCCAGGTACCAGAGCCCTTCGCGGTTCTGGGAGACGGCGAAGCCCACGACGTCCCGGCCCTCTTCGGCGATCCAGCAGCCGTCCGGGTCGACGGACAGGAAGTGGCCCAGGCGGTCGATCAGGCGGCGGGACTGCTCCTCCGTCGGCGGTTCCGGGTCCGGTTCGCCCACCCGCCGGCTGAGGCGGTCGCCTTCGAGGAACGTCACCGCCGCCGCGCGCTCGGTCGCGACGAGGTCGTCCCGCGACATGCGCCTGATGCGTACCGGGTCCATGCAGGCATGATCACGCCATGGGCGGGGCGGCGCACCTGATTATTCGGGTGCCGTGCTCACCAGCGGTCGTGGTGGACGGCCGCGTGGAGGGGGCGGCGGTGCCGCCAGCCGTGCCGTTCGAGGTCCGGGACGGCCTCCAGGTGCGTGACCGGCCCGACGCACAGCCAGGCGACCGGCCGGACGCCCGCCGGGATGCCGAGGAGGTCGCGCAGGTAGGGCTCGCGGTAGAACGACACCCAGCCGACGCCCAGTCCCTCCGCCGTCGCCGCCAGCCAGAGGTTCTGGACGGCCAGGCAGACGGAGTACAGGCCGGCGTCGGCGATCGCGTGCCGGCCGAGGACGGCGGGGCCGCCGCGCTCGGCGTCGTAGGTCACCACGATCGACACGGTGGATTCGAGCACCCCGTCGATCTTGATGCGGGCGAAGCGGGCGGCGGCGTCGCCGGTGAGGGTGGCGGCGAACGCGTCGCGCTCGGACCGGACGTGGTCGTGGAACGCGCGGCGGACGTCCGGGTCGCGGACCAGCACGAAGTCCCAGGGCTGGGTGAGGCCGACGCTGGGGGCGGCGTGCGCGGCGGTGAGGACGCGGTCGAGGACGCCGTCCGGGATCGGCGCGCCGGTGAACTCGGCGCGTACGTCGCGGCGGCGGTGGATGACGTCGTACAGGTTCATGGGCAGGCTCCCGCTGCGGTCGGGCCGCCCAGGGCGGGCGGCCGGTGGAGCGAGGCCGGTCTTCGGACTCCCGGATCGACGCCTCACCGCCCGCCTTCCCGGCCTGACGGCCAGTGGCCGCGCGTGCGCGCGTGGGCGGCGGCTCCCCGGTCACCGCGGCGGGCCCGTGCCGGATTCGCACCGGCTTCCCGATTCTCCCCGAGGGGCACCTCGCGTCAGTTCACGCCGTCCGCGATCGTAGCGGTGCCCGCCTTCGGGTCGGGGGAGGGGGTCAGTGGCGCTGGAAGCCGTCCTTGGTGCGCAGGCCGTAGCCGAGGGCGCGGTCGAACGAGATGTGGGCCATCCAGCCGCAGAGCCCGGCGAAGATCGGAGCCCACGCGAACGGAGTGACGGTGTAGAGCGCGATGAGCGCGAGCGGGACCAGCGCGCGGTGCGCGGCGTTGTAGTACGGGACGGCGCGTGCCGGGAGCTGCCCGCGCTCGACGGTGTGCGCGTCCCGGATCCCGGCCAGGAAGGTGAGGTCGGGCGCGATGAAGAACGCGACCGCGAGGAGCGCGGCGAGCCAGCCGTGGTTGACGCCTTCGAGGACGGCGAACGCGCTCCAGAACAGCGCGTTCGCGCCCCAGGCGGTGCGGCGGGCCACGAGCGCGGCGGAACCCTTGCGGACGGTCGGAACGGTGGCGGTGCTCATGGCCTGGTGCCCTCCTGCTTGGCTAATGGCATTAGCTACAAGCTAAGGCTAATGCCATTAGCTGTCAAGCTCATGGAGAAACGGCCGCTCAGAGGAACAGGGCGGCCAGCCGGGGCAGGCGCAGCCGGGTCTCGGCGTCGTCCTCGACGTCCCAGTTCTCGCCCGCGGGACGCTCGGGCCGCCGCATCGAGCGCACGGCCGACTCCATCGCCGCGTCGAACGACTCGGTCTCTCCCATGACGCGCTTGTAGGTGCTGCGCGCCGCGTAGTGCAGGCCCTCCGCGCCGATCCACCCCTCGTCCTCCCGGGCCATCCGCACCACCGTGGGGACGTCGGCCAGCGTGTCGGGGTCGTCGACGGCGCGCGCGAACACGTCGCGTCCCAGCAGCGCGAGCCCGGCGCGGAAGTCCATGAAGCCGTCGTCGCCGCAGCCGCCCTCGATGAGGTAGGCGGCGTTCCAGAGCGGCCGCCGGTACGCCGAGTCGAGGACGCGCGTCAGCATGGCGTCGAACGCGACGATGCCGGGGCCGTCCAGTTCCGCGAGCCGGTCGGCCACCAGGTCGATCAGCGGGTCGTCGGGGGAGTCGCGGTCGTCGGCGTGCGCACCGGCCTCGGCCCGCGCGTCCTCGATCAGGGCCCACCACGTCCGCTCGTCCATCGGTCCTCCCGCATGCGTCGGCTCCGCCGTTTTCGCGGACCAATGTGCCGCACGGGTCCGACAGGCCGGGCCGCGGGTCAGCGGGGGCGGGCGGTGAACCAGGCGCCGTCGTCGTCCAGGAAGTGGCCGAGGCGCAGGCCCGCCGCGTCCAGCACCGCGGGAAGCTCCTCGTCGCCGAGGTGCCGGTTGGTGAAGGTGTGCGTCCAGCGCCGCTCGCCGATCCGGTATTCGAGCGTCGCGACGACCGTCCCGGGGTCGGGCCGTTCCAGGTGCGCCACCCGGTAGCGGACACCGTCGTGCGTCCACTCCCGGGGCGCGTCGTCGTGCCAGTGCCTGCCCGTGTCGCGCTGGACGACGACCACGCCGTCCGGCCGGACGTGGCGCCGGCAGGCCGCGAGGAGCGCCGCCCGGTCGCCGTAGTTGACCAGGTACGACATCAGCAGGACGCAGCCGAACCGGTCGGGCAGGTCCAGATCCTGGATCGGCGAGCACACCGTCCGCGCGCCCTCGATCCGGGCGAGCATCGCCGCGGAGCCGTCCACCGCCGTCACCGGATGGCCGAACCCGACCAGCGGGCGGGTGACCCGCCCGGTGCCCGCGCCCAGCTCCAGGACCGGCGTGCCGGCCGGGATCGTCGTGTGGACGAGCGCGGCGCTCGCGACGTCCGGCGGGAGCGCGGCGTAGAACTCGACCGCCGACCCGTCGTCCGCGATCTCGCCGGGGCCCGTCCCGGCGCGCCGCCCGTCCGCCGCCGCGCCGTCCTCTGCCGTCGCCATGATCGAATCGTCGGACGGCGGTCCGCCGCCGTCAAGACGCCCGCCGTCAAGACGCCCGAGCCGCACCGGCCTCGCCGCGCGCCAGGCCGGCGGACCTCCGGGCCAGCTCGACCAGGGGACGGACCAGGGGCTCGGCACCGGGACGCCACCGGGCCTCGACGTGGACGCCGGTGACCTCGTCGACGGCGGGATCGAGCCGGACGAGGTCGCCGGCGTCGAGCTCGGCGCGGACGGCCGTCTCCGGGACGAGCGCGACGCCGCGGCCGAGCGCGGCCATCCGGCGCAGCGCGGCGAGGGAGCCGGTGGCCATGCCGATGCGGGTGCCCGGGCCGAGGGCGCGGCCGTAGCGGCGGGTCAGCATCTCGGACGTGCACTCGGGGTTGACGATGAGGAACTCCGCCGCCATCAGCGCGGCCGGATCCAGCGGCGACGCCTGGGCGAGGGGGTGCTCGGGCGCGGCGACCAGGACGACGCGGTCCTCGGCGACGATCTCGTGGGGGCCCGTGGCGGGGACGCCGTTGTCGTAGACGAACACGAGGTCGAGACGGCCGGCCTCTAGCCCGGCGGCGAGGAACGCGCGGTCGCCGACCGCCAGGTCGACCTCGCGCGCGGTGCCCGGGCCGGCGGCGCCGTGCTGGAAGGCGGCGAGCAGGTCGGTCGTCCACTCGTCGGCGAGGCAGTCCAGGGCGCCGACGCGCAGCCGCGGGGCCTGGTCGCGCGCGGCGCGGCGCATCCGGTCCTCCAGTTCGAGGGACTGCACCGCGTAGGGGAGCAGGCGGCGGCCCGCGTCGGTGAGGGCGGTGCCGGTGCTGGTGCGGGCCAGGACGCGGACGCCGAGGTCGTCCTCCAGCCGGCGCAGCTGGATGCTGAGGCTCGACTGGGCGTAGCCGAGCCGCTCGGCGGCGGAGGAGATGCCCCCGGTCTCCGCCACGGCCACGAAGGCCCGCAGGTAGCGCGAATCCACGTCCGGATTATGCCATCGGACTTCTCGATGGCCCCATCGGATCCACGGCCTGTCGGGCGGGGCGGCCGGACGGCGAGGGTCGTGGCCATGACGATCCCCGACAGCCCGCCGGCCCGGCGGGGCGCCCCGCTCCGGTTCGCCGGCATCGCGGCCGGCAACTTCATGATCGCGATGGACGCGACGATCCTCAACGTGGCGCTGCCCGACATGCGGCGCGACCTGCACGCGCCCGCGGCGGCACTGCCCTGGGCGGTGGACGCCTACACGGTGGTGCTCGCCGGACTGATGCTCGCGTCCGGCTCGGTCGCGGACCGGTGGGGCCCGCGCCGGGTGTACCGGGCGGCGCTCGGCGCGTTCGCCGCCGTCGCGCTGCTCTGCGCGGCCGCGCCCGGCGCCGGCCTCCTGATCGCGGGCCGGGCGCTGCTCGGCGTGCCCGCCGCCGGGCTGGTGCCCGCGTCGATGGCGCTGCTCGCCGCGCTCTACCCGGACCCGGACGAGCGGTCCCGCCGGATCGGCGCGCTCGTCTCGATCACCGGCCTCGGCATCGTCGCGGGACCGGTGCTCGGCGGCGCGCTGGTGTCGCTCGCCGGATGGCGGCTGGTGTTCCTGGTGAACGTCCCGGTCGCGGTGCTGGCGCTCGCGGCGTCGGGCGGGCTGAGCGGGCACCGGTCGGGGAAGGCGCGGCCGATCGACCGGACCGGGTTGCTGCTGTCGGTCGCCGGGCTCACCGCGCTGACGTTCGGGCTGGTGGACGCGGGGACGAGCGGCTGGCTGCGGGTCCCGCCCGCCGTGGCGCTGCTCGCCGCGCTCGCGGTCGTCGCCGTTCTCCCGGTGACGCAGCGGCGGGCGGCGTCGCCGGTGCTGCCGCCCGCGCTGATGGCGCTGCGCCGGGTCCGCGTGGACCTGGTCGTCGCGGTCGCGTCGCAGCTCGTCTACTACGGCCTGCTGTTCACGCTGACCCAGTGGATGGTGGACGCGCGCGGGCTGACGGCGTTGCGGGCGGGGCTGGCGTTCCTGCCGATGACCGTCCCGGTGGCGTTCGTCCCGATGGTCACGGGCCGGCTCGTCGTCCGGTTCGGGGCGCGGCGGGTGATGCTCGCGGGGATGGCGATGGACGTGCTGGGCGGGCTCGTCCTCGCGGGAGGCGGGGCGTCGCTGTGGACGGTGTTCGCCGTCCAGATTCTGATCGGGACCGGGAGCCCGCTGGCGATCCCGGCGTGCATCGCCGACATGTCGGCGGCCGTCCCGCTGCGGCTGGCGGCGACGGGGCAGGGGGCGCTCAACGCGGCCCGGCAGACCGGCACCGCGCTCGGCGTGGCGGTCTTCGGCACGCTGGGGACGCTGACCGCGACCGGGTCCGTGCTGGTCGCGGTGGCCGCTCCGGCCGCCGTGGTGGTCGGCCTCGCCGCCCGGCCGCGGAGCCGTTTTGATCAGCTTGAACTGGACAGTTCAGACTGAATAAATTACACTGGGGCCATGAGCGACAGCGTCGAGCCCATCTCCCCCTCGGCCGCCCGGGCCGCCCGGGAGGTGCGGGTCGTGTTCAGCCGGCTGCGCCGCAGGCTGCGCGAGATCGGCGGAGCCCACGATCTCACACCGTCGCAGACGGCGGTGCTGAGCCGGCTGCTCAAGGACGGCGCGGCCAGCGCGAGCGCGCTCGCCGCGGCCGAGCGGGTCCGCCCGCAGTCCATGGCCGCCACGATCGCCGTCCTGGAGGAGCGCGGTCTCATCCGCCGCGACCCCGACCCCGAGGACGGCCGCCGCCAGCTGGTCACGCCGAGCGACGCCGGGCGCGAATGGGTCGAGGGCTCCCGGCAGGCCCGCGAAGAATGGCTGAGCCGCGCCCTCCAGGACCACTGCACCGAAGAGGAGCGCGAGACGGTCCTGAAGGCGTTCGCCGTCCTGGACCGCCTCGTCGAGTGACCCGGGCGCGGGAGAGGGCCGCGGCCCCCTCCCGCACACGTGGCCAGGACGCGGTCAGGACGCGGGCAGGCCGAGGGCGCGGGCGATCAGCATGCGCTGGACCTCCGACGTCCCCTCGCCGACCTCCAGGATCTTCGCGTCGCGGTAGAAGCGGCCGACGGCGTACTCGTTCATGAAGCCGTACCCGCCGAAGACCTGCGTGGCGTCGCGGGCGTTGTCCATCGCCGCGTTGGACGCGACGAGCTTGGCGATCGCCGCCTCCTTCTTGAACGGCTCCCCGGCCAGCATCTTCGCCGCCGCCGCGTAGTACGCGAGGCGGGCCGTGTGCGCGCGGACCTCCATGTCGGCGATCTTGAACTGCATCGCCTGGTAGCGGCCGATCTCCTTGCCGAACGCCTCCCGCTCGCCGGCGTAGCGCAGGCACTCGTCCACGCAGCCCTGCGCCAGGCCGACCGACAGCGCGGCGATCGCGATCCGGCCCTCGTCCAGGATCCGCAGGAACTGCGCGTAGCCCCGGCCGCGCTCGCCGACGAGGTTCTCCGCCGGGACACGGACGTCGTCGAACGACAGCTCGCGGGTGTCCGAGGACGACCAGCCGACCTTGGAGTACTTGCGGCCGACCGTGAAGCCGGGCGTGCCGCTCGGCACGATGATCGTGGAGATCTCGCCGTCGCCGGTGAACGCGGTGACGGTCACGAACGCGGTGATGTCGGTGCCGGAGTTGGTGATGAACGCCTTCGACCCGTTGATCACCCACGAGTCGCCGTCCAGCCGGGCCGTCGTCCGCATCCCGCCCGGGACGTCGGAGCCGCCGCCCGGCTCGGTCAGCCCGAACCCGGCGAGCTTCTCACCGGACGTCAGCATCGGCAGCCAGCGCGCCTTCTGCTCGTCCGACCCGAACCGGTAGATCGGCATCGCGCCGAGCGAGACGCCCGCCTCCAGCGTGATGGCCACGGACGAGTCGACCCGCGCCAGCTCCTCCAGCGCCAGGCAGAGCGCGAAGTAGTCGCCGCCCATGCCGCCGTGCTCCTCGGGGAACGGCAGCCCGAACAGCCCCATCTTGCCCATCGCCGCGACGATGTCGTACGGGAACTCGCCGCGCTCGTACAGGTCGCCGATCACCGGGGCCACGGTCTCGCGCGCGAACCGCTCGACGGTGCGCCGCAGCTCCTCCTGCTCGTCGCTGAGCTTGAAGTCGATCATCAGGGTTACTCCGATTTCGGTGACAGGGCCTGGACGACGCGGGACGGGCTCGGGCGGCCGAGCCGCCCGGCCATCCAGCGGCTGGTGGCGGCGAGCGCGTCGAGGTCGACGCCCGTCTCGACGCCCAGCCCGTTCAGCATCCAGACGAGGTCCTCGGTGGGCAGGTTGCCGGTGGCGCTCTCGGCGTACGGGCAGCCGCCGAGGCCGCCCGCCGACGCGTCCACGACGGTGACGCCGGCGCGCAGCGCGGCGAGGGTGTTGGCGAGCGCCTGCCCGTAGGTGTCGTGGAAGTGCACGGCGAGCCGGTCGGTGCCGATGCCCGCCGCGGCCAGCGCCTCGATCAGCGCGGTGACGTGGCCGGGCGTGCCGACCCCGATCGTGTCGCCGATGCTCAGCTGCGAGCAGCCGAGGTCCATCAGCCGGGACGCGACGGACACGACCTGCTCGATCGGGACGTCGCCCTCCCACGGGTCGCCGCACGCCATCGACACGTAGGCGCGCACCCACAGCCCCTCGGCGCGCGCGCGTTCCACGACGGGCGCGAACATCGCGATCGACTCGTCCACGGTCCGGTTGAGGTTGCGGCGCGCGAACGTCTCGGTGGCGCTCCCGAAGATCGCGATCTCGGTGATGCCGTTCGCGAGCGCCCGGTCCAGGCCCCGCTCGTTCGGCACGAGCACCGGGTACCGGACGTCGCCGGACCGGGGGAGCACGCCGAGCAGCTCCTCGGCGTCGGCGAGCTGCGGCACCCACTTCGGATGGACGAAGCTCGTCGTCTCGATCGTGGTGAGCCCCGCGCCCGCGAGCCGGGTGACGAACTCCGACTTCACCTCGACCGGGACGACCGCCTTCTCGTTCTGCAGCCCGTCCCGCGGCCCGACCTCGTAGATCGTGACGCGGTCGGGCAGGCCCGGCAGCGGTGTCGCCATCATGCCTCCTCGATCACGGCCAGCACCGCGTCCAGGGCGACCTGGGCGCCCGCGCGGGCCGGCAGCTGCGCCACGACGCCGGCGCGCGGCGCGGTGACGGTGTGCTCCATCTTCATCGCCTCGACGACGACGAGCGGCTGCCCCTCGTCCACCCGGTCGCCCTCGCCGACCTTGACCGCCAGGACGGTGCCGGGCATCGGGCTGCGCAGGACGCCGTCGCCGGACGCGTCCGCCGCGGCGCCGCCCTCCGCCTTGACGTGCTCGGCGAGCGCCCACGCGCGCCCGCCGCGCCCGAGCCAGAGCGTGCGCCCGTCGCGGGCGGCGGTGAACGAGACCGTCCGGCCGCCGTAGGTGAGGGTCGAACCGGTCAGCGACGCGTCCACCGGCTCGCCGTCCCCGACGGCCACCCGCGCGGCCGCGGCGCGGCCCTGCACGCGGACCTCGACGGGCTCGCCGCCGGACGGCGTGATGATCCACGGTGTCCAGGCGTGCGCGCCGGGGCGCCAGCCGTCCGGGATCGCCCACGGGTCGCCGTCGGCGGGCTCCAGCGCGAGCATCCGGTCCAGCGCGGCGGCGGCGAGCACCTCCGGCGGCGCGCCGCCGTCCGAGGTCAGCTCGTCGAGCGCCCGCTCCACCAGGCCGGTGTCGAGGTCGCCGGACGCGACGGACGGGTGCTTCAGCAGCGCCCGCAGGAACGCCACGTTCGTCGGCACGCCCAGCAGCGTGTACCCGGCGAGCGCCCGGTCGAGGCGGTGCAGCGCCTCGGTGCGGTCGCCGCCGTGCACGATCACCTTCGCCAGCATCGGGTCGTAGGACCCGCCGACCTCCGTCCCGACGTCGAGGCCCGAGTCGACGCGGACGCCCTCCGGCTCGTCGAGCGCCAGGACCGTCCCGCCCGTCGGCAGGAAGCCGCGCGCCGGGTCCTCGGCGTAGACGCGCGCCTCGATCGCGTGGCCGTCCAGCCGCACGTCCTCCTGCGCGAACGGCAGCGGCTCGCCGGCCGCGACGCGGAGCTGGAGCTCGACCAGGTCCAGGCCGGTGACCAGCTCGGTGACGGGGTGCTCGACCTGGAGCCGGGTGTTCATCTCCATGAAGAAGAACTCGTCCGGGCGGTCGGCGGACACGATGTACTCGACCGTCCCCGCGCCGACGTAGCCGACCGCCTGCGCGGCGGCGACGGCGGCGGCGCCCATCCGCGCGCGGGACGCCTCGTCCAGCAGCGGCGACGGCGCCTCCTCGACGATCTTCTGGTGCCGGCGCTGCAGGCTGCACTCGCGCTCGCCCAGGTGGACGGCGTTGCCGTGCGCGTCGGCGAACACCTGGATCTCGATGTGCCGGGGGTTCTCCACGAACCGCTCGGCGAGCAGGGTGTCGTCGCCGAACGAGCCGCGCGCCTCGCGGCGGGCGGACGCGATCGCGTCCGGGAGGTCCGCCGCGTCCCGAACCAGGCGCATGCCCTTGCCGCCGCCGCCCGCGGACGGCTTGAGCAGCACCGGAAGCCCGACCTCCAGCGCGGCGGCCTCCAGTTCGGCGTCCGACAGGCCCGGCTCGTCCCGGCCGGGGACGACCGGGACGCCGGCCGCGGCGACGGTCCGCTTCGCGCGGATCTTGTCGCCCATCGCCTCGATCGCGGCGGCGGGCGGCCCGATGAACACCAGGCCGGCGTCCGCGCAGGCCCGCGCGAACGCGGTGTTCTCCGCCAGGAACCCGTACCCGGGGTGGACGGCCGCCGCGCCCGCCGCGCGGGCGGCGCCGACGACCGCGTCGATGTCCAGGTAGGACGGGACGCGCAGCGCCTCGTCGGCCTCGCGGACGTGCCGGGCGCGCGCGTCGGCGCCGGTGTGGACGGCCACCGACCGGATCCCGAGCCGCCGCAGCGTGCGGAACACGCGGACGGCGATCTCGCCCCGGTTGGCGACCAGGACGCTGTCGAACATCGATGCCCCGCGCCGGGAAGGCGCCGTGGCTCCGTGCCGGGAAGACATTGGGCCCCTCACATCCGGAAGACGCCGTAGCCGACCGGCTCCAGCGGTGCGTTGGCGGCGGCGGACAGCCCGAGGCCGAGGACGCGGCGGGTGTCGAGCGGGTCGATCACCCCGTCGTCCCACAGCCGGGCCGTCGAGTAGTACGGGTTGCCCTGCGCCTCGTACTGGTCGCGGATCGGCGCCTTGAACGCCTCCTCGTCCTCGGCCGGCCACTCCTCGCCGCGGGCGTCCATCTGGTCGCGGCGGACCGTCGCGAGCACGCTCGCGGCCTGCTCCCCGCCCATGACCGAGATGCGGGCGTTCGGCCACATCCACAGGAAGCGCGGCGAGTACGCCCGGCCGCACATCGCGTAGTTGCCCGCGCCGAACGAGCCGCCGATGACGACCGTGAACTTCGGGACGCGCGCGCACGACACGGCCGTGACCATCTTCGCGCCGTGCTTGGCGATGCCGCCCGCCTCGTACTCGCGGCCGACCATGAAACCGGTGATGTTCTGCAGGAAGACCAGCGGGACGCTGCGCCGGTCGCACAGCTCGATGAAGTGCGCGCCCTTCTGCGCCGACTCGCCGAACAGGATGCCGTTGTTGGCGACGATCCCGACCGGGTGCCCGTGGATCCGCGCGAACCCGGTGACCAGCGTCGTGCCGTACTCCTTCTTGAACTCCTGGAACCGGCTGCCGTCCACGATCCGCGCGATCACCTCGCGCACGTCGTAGGGGGTGCGCGGATCGGGCGGGACGACGCCGTACAGCTCGGACGGGTCGACCGCCGGCTCCTCCGGCGCCGCCACGTCCCACGGGCGCGGCTCGCGCGGGCCGAGCGTGCCGACGATGTCGCGGACGATCCGCAGTGCGTGCGCGTCGTCCTCGGCGAGGTGGTCGGTCACCCCGGAGGTGCGGGAGTGCAGCTCGCCGCCGCCCAGCTCCTCCGCCGTCACGATCTCGCCGGTCGCGGCCTTCACCAGCGGCGGGCCGCCGAGGAAGATCGTGCCCTGGCCGCGGACGATCACCGCCTCGTCGCTCATCGCCGGGACGTAGGCGCCGCCCGCCGTGCAGGAGCCCATGACCGCGGCGATCTGCGGGATGCCGCGCCCGGACATGGTCGCCTGGTTGTAGAAGATGCGGCCGAAGTGCTCGCGGTCGGGGAACACCTCGTCCTGGCGGGGCAGGAACGCGCCGCCGGAGTCGACCAGGTAGACGCAGGGGAGGCGGTTGTGCAGGGCCACCTCCTGCGCGCGCAGATGCTTCTTGACCGTGATCGGGTAGTACGTCCCGCCCTTCACGGTGGCGTCGTTGGCGACGATCACGCACTCGCGGCCGGACACCCGGCCGACGCCGGTGATGATCCCGGCGCCCGGCGCCTCGTCGCCGTACATGCCGTTCGCGGCGAGGGGCGACAGCTCCAGGAACGGCGAGCCGGGGTCGAGCAGCGTGTCGACCCGGTCGCGGGGGAGCAGCTTGCCGCGCGCCACGTGCCGCTCGCGGGCCCGCTCGGGACCGCCGCGCCCGGCCCGGTCGACGCGGTCGCGCAGCTCGGCCGCCAGCGCGGCGTTGTGCGCGGCGTTCGCCTTGAACGCCTCGCCGGCCACGTCGGCGCGGCTGCCGATCTCGGGTCCGGTCATGGTCCCCTTCCCTGTTAATGCTCGTTAACAACGCCGATGCTAGAGATGTTAATGCTCATTAACAAGCTTGGTCTAGACTCCCCACCATGACCTCCTACCCGGCCGCGGCGCCCGGCGACCCGGCGCCCGGCGACCCGGCCGCCGGTCCGCCCCTCGCCGCGGTGAACCCGCGCCGCGTGGAGATCCTCGCCGCCGCGGCCGAACTGTTCGCCTCCCGCGGCTACCACGGGGCGTCCATCGGCGACGTCGGACGGGCCGTCGGGCTCACCGGCCCCGCCCTCTACCGGCACTTCAGCGGCAAGGAGGCCGTCCTCGGCGAGATGCTCGTCGACATCAGCGAGCGGCTGCACGCCGAGGGCGTCCGCCGCGCCGCCGACCCCGACCCCGGCCGCGCCCTCGACGCGCTGCTCCGCTTCCACATCGCGTTCGCGCTGGACAACCCCGCGCTCATCACCGTCCACGAGCGCGAGCTCGACAACGTCCCCGCGCCGCAGCGGCACGAGGTCCGCCGGCTGCAGCGCGCCTACGTGGAGGAATGGGTGGCCGTGCTGCGGCGGCTGCGCCCCGGCCTGCCCGACGGGCGGACGCGCGCCGCCGTCCACGCCTGCTTCGGCCTGCTGAACTCCACCCCGCGCAGCGCCGCCGGCCTCGACCGCGACGCGATGGGCGCCCTCCTGCACACCATGGCCCGCGCTGCCCTCGAAGCCGCCTGACGGGCCGCGCCGGCGCCCCCGGACCGCCCCGGATTCCGGACGGTCCGCAATCTTGACGCGCCGCCCCACGGGTGGGTCATATGGGATGAAAGGTTCACCGGCCATCCCACCCGCTGCAGAGGAGAGCCGTATGGGCGTCGAGGGCGTCGGCTTCTACGAGATCGCGACCAACGACCCGGACCGCCCGGCGATCCTGGCCCCCGGCGTCCCCGTCTCCTACGGCGAGCTGCACGCCGAGGTGAACCGGCTGTCGAACGCCCTGGACGGGCTCGGCCTGCGGCCCGGCGACGCCGTCGCGACCGTCCTCGGCAACCGGCCCGACTTCCTCACCGTCCTCCTGGCGGCGATGCAGTCCGGCCTCTACATCGTCCCGGTGAGCCGCCACCTGACCGCCCCCGAGATCGGCTACATCCTCGCCGACTGCGGCGCCAGGGCCGTCGTGACCGAGAGCGCCTTCGCGTCCGTGGTGTCCGGAGCCGCCGACGAGGCCGGGATCGCCGCCGAGTTGCGCATCAGCGTCGACCCGGCCGAGGGGTACCGCTCGATGGCCGGGCTGTGCGCGTCCGGCAGCGCCGCACCCCCGGCCAAGCGCCGGATGGGCTCCATCATGCTCTACACGTCCGGGACGACCGGGCGCCCCAAGGGCGTGCGGCGCCCGCTGCTGGACGTCCCGCCGGAACTGCTCTTCGACGTCATGCGCACGACGCTGATGACCCACCTCGGCCTCGAACCGGGCGACGAGGTGCACCTCGCGATCGGGCCGCTCTACCACTCGGCGCCCTGCGTCCACGCGATGATGGCGCTCAGCCTCGGGCACGCCGTCGTCGTCGCGTCCCGGTTCCGGCCCGAGCCGACCCTGGAGCTGATCCAGCGGCACGGCGTCACCAACTCCTTCATGGTGCCGACCATGTTCCACCGCATGCTCGCCCTGCCCGACGACGTCCGCGCCCGGTACGACCTGTCGTCGCTGCGGCAGGTCTACCACAGCGCCGCGCCGATCCCCGTCGAGACCAAGCAGCGGATGATGGACTGGTGGGGGCCCGTCCTCTACGAGTACTACGGCTCCACCGAGAGCGGCGCCGTCGTCGTCGCCACCCCGCAGGACTGGCTCGCCCACCCCGGCACGGTCGGCCGCGCCGTCGACGGCGTGCGGATCAAGATCCTCGACCCGGAGGGCGCGGAGCTGCCGCCCGGCGAGACCGGCCTGATCTACGCCGCCGGCCAGCCCGGCTTCGAGTACCACCGCGACCCGGGCAAGACCGCCTCCACCATGCGCGGCGAGTTCTACACCCCCGGCGACCTCGGCCACCTCGACGAGGACGGCTGGCTCTACATGAGCGACCGCCGCACCGACCTCGTCATCTCCGGCGGCGTGAACATCTACCCGGCCGAGATCGAGTCCGTGCTGCTCCAGCATCCCGCCGTCGGCGACGTCGCCGTCATCGGCGTCCCGGACGAGGACTGGGGGCAGCGCGTCGTCGCCCTCGTCGAGCCCGCGGACGGCGCCGTCGCGGGCGACGCCCTCGCCGCCGAGCTGCTCGCCCACTGCGAGCCCCGGCTCGCCAGGCTCAAGCACCCGCGCAGGGTGGAGTTCCGCGCGTCGCTGCCGCGCACCCCGTCCGGCAAGCTCAGCCGCAGCCGCGTCCGCGACGCCTACCTGCGGGAACAGGCGGGCTAGGCGGTCGCGCGCGGGGCCCGGGGCAGGGGCGCCGCAAGTCGCCGGCGGGACCGTCGAACGTTCCCGGGGCGCGCCGCGTACAACGGCACATGGAAGACCAGAAGGTCGCCCCGTTCGACAGCGCCCCGACCCCTGCCGCCCCGACGTTGACCGATCTTCCAGTGATCACGGACCCCGGCTTCTACACCGACCCCGCGTACGCCGCCCAGAGCGTCCCGCCGGAGGACGCGCCGTCCCCGCCCACCAGCGACGGCGCCGGTGCCGGGCCCGACGCGGGACTCGACACGGGGCTCGACACCGTGCCCCGCGCCGGGATCGCCCGCCTGGGCGACCCGGTCGCGGTCTGGCCGTGCGCCGGCTGCGGCAGGCCCGTACCGCAGCCGGTGCGCGGCGCCCGCACCGTCCGCTACTGCCAGGACAACGGCGGCGCGTGCGAGCGGACCGCGCACGAGAACCGCGAGCGCGCGCGCGAGGCGCCCGGCCTGACCGGCCAGGTCGCCTGGACGTGGGAGATGGTGGAGCGGCTGGAGGCCGTCGCCGACCGGCTCGCCGGGTCGATGGTCTCCGAGCTGAGCGTCGCCGGCGTCGAGCGGCGGGTCGCCGACGCCCGCGCCGACGCCGCCGGGCAGATCGCGGTCGCGCAGCGGGAGCGGGACGCCTCGCAGCGCCAGGCCGAGGCCGCCTGGCGCGAGACCGCGACCGCCCGCGCCCGCGCGGACGCCGCCGAGGACGCCGCCGCCGCAGCCCGCGCCGAGGCCGAGCGCGCCGCCGCCGAAGCCGAGCGGGCCGCCGCCGAACGCGACGCCGCACGCCGCGAGGGCCAGGAGGCCAAGGACGCCGCGGACGCCGCCGTCGCCGCCCAGCTGGCCGCCGAACGCGAGCGCGACCGGATCGCCTCCCGCGAGGGCGAGCTGCTCGCCGCGCTGGAGACCGCCCGGACCGAGCTCGTCGGCCTGCACGGCCGGCTGTCGGAGACCGAGACCGTCGTCGAGGGGCAGCGGATCGAGGCCGCCGCCGCCCGGCGCGCCGCCGACGACCTGCGCGCCGCCGTCCGCGACGCCGAGACCCAGCGCGGGCAGGCCGTCGCCGACCGCGACCAGATCCAGGCGCGCGCCCGCGAGGCCGAGGAGCGCAACTGGGACCTGTCGCGCGCCAACGAGGAGCTGCGCGCCGCCGTCCAGACCCTCACCGCCGAACGGGACGCCGCGCGCGCCGAGGCCGACCGCGCCCGCCGCCGCGTCGACGCGCTCACCCGCCCGGCGGACCCGCGCCCGGACGGACGGCCCGCCGCCGACCGGGAGCCGCCGACCGGCCTGCACCCCCTGCCCCCGCTGAACGGATCTCCGCTGAACGGGTCCCCGGTGAACGGGACTCCGCTGAACGGGGCCGCGCGGGGC
The DNA here is from genome assembly GCF_014706005.1 of Actinomadura sp. RB99. Lineage (NCBI taxonomy): Bacteria > Bacillati > Actinomycetota > Actinomycetes > Streptosporangiales > Thermomonosporaceae > Actinomadura > Actinomadura sp. RB99. The sequence goes on from NZ_JABMCA010000023.1 coordinate 74,706, forward strand.
GGGTCCTCGCTGGACGGCACCGACCCGCTCGCGGTCAACGGCCACCGCCTTCCCCACGCCGGCTGACCATCCGCCGGCGTACCGGCCACGAAAAGGAGGTGAGGCCCTTCACCACACGGCACTGGCCCTGAACCGGCCGCCGCACCGCACCGGGGTGGTGGGGCGGCCGGTACGCCGGGCCCGGCCCGCCCGCAGGTCAGGGCCGGTTCGCGCGCAGGTACTCGGTGTAGTCCAGCGCGCCCGCCCGGACCGCCGCGTGCACGGCGCGCGCCACCCGGGCGCCCCACACCGAACGGGGACCGGCGAACGGCTCCTCCGCGCCCGACGTCCGGGCCGCCACGCAGATCGCGTCCGACGCGGTGCCCGTGCAGGGGTAGCCCGCCTCCAGGAGCGCCTGCGTCTTGGCCTCCGTCGCGGTGACCACGGCGTTCACCAGCGCGGCATCGCTCAACGCGACCGGCACCGCGACGACGATGTTGATCGTCCCCGGGCGCCACGCCGTCCCGTGCTCCGACGGCTCCGGAGCGGGCTCCGGCTCCGGCGACGGCGGCGGCACGTCGATGTGCAGCGGCGCCAGCTCCGGGTCGGCCGCCCCCTCCGGCGCCGCCGCCCACGTCGGAACGCGGAGCCCGACCGTCGCCGACGCGGCCACGCCGCCGTCCTCGCGCCGCATCGTCCGGGCGACGGACGCGGCGGTCAGCATCCCGACACCCGGACCCTCCAGCCCGAACGACGCGGCCAGCTCCGCCAGGTGGACGACCGGGTCAGTCCGCGCGTACCGGCCGCGGACCTGCGCGTTCAGCACCCAGCCCAGGGGCCCGATCCCGCCGCCGAGCATCGCCGACGACACCGCCCGCCACCCGCCGCCCGCGCGCCACACCGTCGCGGCGAGCCGCGCGCCGTCCTCGTCCCGCCAGACCAGCTCGATCTTCACCGGGCATCTGGGGTGGAGGCACCCTTTTCGAGGGCGGGCGGGAAACTACTCCGTCCGGTGTTGTTCTGTCGGCCGTTTTCGCTAGCGTCGTGTGCGTGACGCGTTACCGTTTGCAGCCGACGCCTGCTCAGGAGGCTGGATTGCTGGCGCATTGCGGGCACGCCCGGTTCGTGTGGAACCTGGCGGTCGAGCAGCAGGCGCATTGGCGGCCGGGCCATCGGTCGGCACCGGGGTTCGTTGAGCAGTGCCGTCAGCTCACCGAGGCCCGCGCCGAGTTCGCGTGGCTGCGCGCCGGGTCCCAGACCGTCCAGCAACAGGCGTTGAAAGATTTCGCCCAAGCGATGGCGAACTTTTTCGGCGGGACGCACCGGCGGCCGACGTGGCGGAAGTCCGGCCGGCACGAGGGGTTCCGGATTGTAGGACGGCGTGGCCGCGCCTGGGACGTGCGGCGCCTGTCCCGCAGGGTCGGCGAGGTGAAGATTCCGAAGGTGGGGTGGGTGCGGTTCCGCTGGTCCCGTCCCGTCCCGGACGATGTGAAGTGGTTTCGGGTGACCCGCGACCGTGCCGGGCGCTGGCACGTCTCCTTCGCCGTCATCCCCGAGCCGGTCTCGGCGCCCGGCAATGGGCTGATGGTGGGGGTGGACCGGGGCGTGGCAGTGTCGGCGGCGCTGTCCACCGGGGACCTCCTGCACGCCCCCGGCTTTACCGGCCCAGAGGCTGAACGGCTGTTGCGGTTGCAGCGCAAACTGGCCCGCGCGGAGAAGGGGTCGAACCGTCGCGCCCGCCTCAAGGTCGCGATCGGCCGTCTTAAGGCGCGGGAGGCCGACCGGCGCAAGGACTGGCTGGAGAAGACCACTACCAGTCTGGCCTGCCACTTCGATGGCATCGCGGTCGAGGATCTGAACGTGCGGGGCATGACCCGCTCCGCCAGAGGCACCCTCGACGCCCCCGGCGTCAACGTCCGGCAAAAGGCCGGACTGAACCGGGCCATCCTCGCCAGCGGATGGGGGCGGATCGTCACCCGGCTGGAACACAAGGCGCCCGGTCGCCTCTTTAAGATCGACCCGCGTTACACGTCGCATACCTGCCATGCGTGCGGGCACTGCACCCCGGACAACCGCGAGAGCCAAGCGGAATTCCGGTGCGTCGCCTGCGGACATCAGGCCAACGCTGACGTCAACGCCGCCCGCAACATCCGAGACACCGCCATCAGTAACATCGCCGCTCGAGACACCGCCGTGGGACGCACGGTGGCAGCGCGGGAAGCCTTCCAGCCGGCAGGCGGGGCTGTGAACCGCGAACCTCAACCGGACCTCCTCTCAACGTAGGAACGGTTGGAATCCCCGCCTTCGGGCGGGGAGGACGTCAAGGACGCTCCAGGGACAGCAGGGGCCGGCCGTCCGGCCCCGGAAGGACGTGCACGCGGGCGTCGAAGTGCTCCTGGATCGCCGCCCTGGTCAGCACCTCGCCGGGCGTTCCCGCCGCCGCGACCCGCCCGCCCGACAGCAGCACCAGGCCGTCGGCGTACTGCCCGGCCAGCGTGAGGTCGTGGATCGTCGTCACGACGGTAAGCCCGTCCGACAGCCGGAGCTGGTCGATCAGCTCCATCACCTGCTGCTGGTGCCCGATGTCCAGCGCCGTCGTCGGCTCGTCCAGCAGCAGCACCGACGTCTGCTGCGCCAGCGCGCGCGCCAGCACCACACGCTGCCGCTCGCCGCCGGACAGATGGTCGAGCGGACGGTCCGCGAGCCCCTCCAGGTCGAGGCGGTCGAGGACCTCCCTCGCGATGGCGCGGTCGCGCGCGCTCTCGCGGCCCAGATGCGGGATGTAGGGGGACCGCCCCAGCAGCGTGTAGTCGAACACCGTCATCCCGACCGGGAGGTTCGGGCTCTGCGGCGCGTATGCCACCAGCCGGGCGCGCTGCCGCGGCTTCATCGCCGCCAGGTCCGCGCCCGCCACCGCGATCTCGCCCGCGCTCGGCAGCAGCCCGAGCACCGCCCGCAGCAGCGTCGACTTCCCCGCGCCGTTCGGCCCGATCACCGCCGTCCACGACCCCGCCGCGACCTCCAGCGACACGTCCTTCAGCACCGGACGGCCGCCCAGCGACACGTCCAGGCCCCGCACCGCGACCGTCACGTCTCCACCTGCCGCCGGCTCGCCCGCAGCACCGCCACGAAGAACGGGCCCCCGACGAACGCCGTCACCACGCCGAGCGGCAGCTCGCCCGGCGCGATCACCGTCCGGGCCACCAGGTCGGCCAGCTCCAGGAACGCGGCCCCGCCGAGCAGCGACAGCGGCAGCACCACCCGGTACGAGCCGCCCGCCAGCCGCCGCACCGCGTGCGGCACCACGATCCCGACGAACCCGATCAGCCCGCTCACCGCCACCGCGCTCGCCGTCGCCAGCGACGCCGCCACCAGCACCGTCAACCGGACCCGCGCCGCCGACAGCCCGAGCGACGCCGCCTCCTCGTCGCCCACGCTCAGCACGTCCAGCAGCCGCCCGTGCGCGAGCAGCACCACCGTCGAGACCAGCGAGTACGGCGCGACCAGCGCCAGCTGGTGCCAGTCCGCCGAGCCGACCCCGCCGAGGATCCACGAGTAGATCCGCTGCAGTTCCTCCGCCTTCACCTGCTGCAGGAACGTCTGCACCGCCGACAGGAACGACGACACCGCCACCCCCGCCAGCACCAGCGTCGCCGCCCGGTTCCCGCGTCCCGCCGTGCTGCCCAGCGCGTACGCCATCGCCACCCCGAGGATCGCGCCCGCGAACGCCGCCAGCGGCACCCCGTACCCCGGGTCGCCCGGCACCACGACGATCACCAGCGTGGCCCCGACGCCCGCGCCCGCCGCCGCGCCGAGCAGGTACGGATCGGCCAGCGGATTGCGGAACACGCCCTGGTACCCGGCGCCGGCCATCGACAGCATCCCGCCGACCAGTGCCGCCATCAGCACCCTCGGCACCCGCAGCTGGAACAGCACGTTCTCGTCGACGACGCTGAACCCGCTGTCGACGTGCACGAACGGGATCTTGTCGGCCAGCGCCTCGAGGATGCCCGTGACGGGAAGCCCGGCCGCGCCGACCACCAGGCCCGCCAGCAACGTCGCGGCCAGCAGGACCAGCGCCACGGCCAGCGGCAGCACCCGCAGCCGCCCTCGCACGCGCGGCCCGGCGTCCTTCTCCCGGCGCCGTCGTTCCGCTGCGGGTGTCGTCCCGCGCGCGCGTCGGCGACCACGTACCGGGACGTCCTCGCCCTGTCCCCGGACGTCTTCCGCGTCCGTCGAGACGTCTCTCGCGTCCCGTGGGACGTCTTCCGCGTCCGCGGAGACGTCCCCGGGCACGCCCTTGGGGACGGCCGGGGACGGCTCGCGGTCGGAGGGGGTCACGGGCGGGGGCCCATCGAGGCGGAGGTCAACGCGTCTTCTGCACCGCGTCGCCGATCGCCTTCACGAACTGCGGCAGGCGCGGACCCCAGCGGGAGGCGAGGTCGTCGTCCAGCGGCACCACGCCGCCGTCCTTCACCGCCTTCAGATCCTGGAAGCCCGGCCGCTTGGCCAGCGCGGCGGCGTTCTGGCCGCAGCACTTGGTGTCCGCGAGGAAGATCAGGTCCGGGTCCTTCTTGACGAGGTACTCGCGGGACAGCTGCGGGTAGCCGCCGCTCGCCTTGTCCGCCGCGTCCGCGACGTTGCGCAGCCCGAACAGGCCGTACACCTGCCCGGCGAACGTCTCGGACGTCACGGTGTGGAGCTGGTTGTCCAGCTCGTGGTAGTAGGTGAGGCCCTTGCCCCTGGTGGTCGCGGCGACGGTCTTCTGGATGTCGGCGCGCATCCCGTCGGTGACCTTCTTCGCCTCCGCGACGTGCCCGGTGGCGAGCCCCAGGTCGGTGATCTCGTCGTAGGCGTCGTCGAGCTTCGCTGCGGCGGGCTCCAGCAGCACCGGGATCTCGACCTTCTCCAGCGCCTTGACGACGCCGTCCATGTCGTTGGACAGCACGACGAGGTCGGGACGGTACTTGATGACCGCCTCGGCGTTCGGCTTGAACCCGGAGAGCTGGGTCTTCGGTGCGCCGGACGGGTAGTCCGAGAGGCTGTCCACGGCGACGACCTGGGATCCGGCGCCGATGGCGAACAGGGTCTCGGTGTGCGTGGGGGACAGCGACACGATCCGCTTCGGGTGGGCGGGAACGGCCACCGCGCCGTTGCCGGCCTGCACGGTGACGGTCGCGGCGCCGCTCTCCGACGTCTTGGTCTTGCCGTCGCCGCAACCGGCGGCGAGCGTCACGGCGGCGGTCACGATGGCCGCGCCGAGGACGCGCACGGGTCTCACAGGAGCCTCCTGGCTGCCGGGAAGCCGCGGCCCGTCATGACGGATCGCCCTTCCACGAGGTCGAGAGTCGTCGGCGCGCACGGAGGCGACCTGGCTCGGCCTCTTCGACAGGGGCACCACAGTTGCGGGACAGCGCCGGGTTCACACCGGACTTCGCTCCAGGGCGCGCTTGAAGTGCAACGTTATCAGCCGCCTTATCCGGTTTGGCGCGCGCATCGGAGTGAGTGCTCACTTCGGCATTGACGGAGTGAGCACTCACTCCGTACAGTGGCGGGCGTGGAAGCCAAGAGCCGGCGGCGCGCCCCCGGGATGAGCCCCGAGCAGCGCCGCGAAATGATCGTCCGGACGGCGCTGCCGCTCGTCGCCGAGCACGGCACCGCCGTCACCACCGGCCAGATCGCCCGCGCCGCCGGCATCGGAGAGGCGACGATCTTCCGGGTGTTCGCCGACAAGGACGAGCTCCTCGACGCCTGCGTGGCGGAGGCGCTGCGCACCGACCACGTGCTGGCCGAGCTCCAGGAGATCCCGCTCGACCAGCCGCTGGCCGGACGGCTCGCCGAGGCCACCGCGGCGATCCAGGCCTACCTCGGCCGGATGGGCATGGTCCTCGGCGCTCTGCACGCCACCGGCCGCCGCGGGCGCGGCTCGCACGGCGGCGGCGAGGCGGCCGACGCCGCGATCGACCGCGCGTCCGCCATGGCCCGCACGCGGGGCGCGCTCGCCGAGCTCTTCGAGCCCGACGCCGACCGCCTCCGGCTCTCCGTCGAGGAGACCGCCGGGATGTTCATGGGCCTGGTCTTCACCTGGAGCCGCCCGCCCACCGGCCCCGACTCCCCGGCGCCCTCGCTGGAGGAGTACCTCGACGTCTTCCTGCACGGCGCGCTCACCGACACGACCCCCGAAGGGAGCCCCGCGTGACCATCACCCTCAACCACACCATCGTCACCGCCGCCGACAACGACGAGGCCGCCCGCTTCTTCGCCGCCGTCATGGGCCTGGACTACACCGGCCCCCACCCGCACGCCCGCCACTTCGTCCCGATCAAGGTCAACGACGGGCTCACCCTCGACTTCATGACCGTCGCCTTCCCGCAGGGCCACCACCTGGCCTTCGACGTCGACGCCGCCACCTTCGACGCGGTCGTCGACCGCCTCGACGCCCGCGAGATCCCCTACGGCGACCAGCCCTCCCACCCCGACAACGGGCGCGTCGACACCGACCATCCGCTCGGCGCCCGCGGCCTGTACTTCTCCGACTCCAGCGGCAACCTCTACGAGCTCATCTCGTCCTGAGGGCGGCGCGGCTCAAACGGCCGGAGCGGACCCGTTCGTACGTGAGTGCCGTCAGCCGGCGAGCGCCCGTCAGTAGGCGAGCGCCGGTCAGTAGGCGAGCGCCCGTCAGTAGGCGAGCGCCGGTCAGCCGGCGAGCGACTTCAGGAAGTCACGGGTCCGCTCGCGGTCTGCGCCCGGAACGAACTCGCCCGCCACGAAGTCGGTGACCCCCGCAGCGGCCAGCTCCTCCACCCGCGCGCCGACCGCGTCCTCGTCGCCGATGACGGCCAGGTCGGCGGGGCCTTCGGCGCCCTCCCGGTCCATCATCGCGCGGTAGGACGGCAGCGTCCCGTACACCTCGAACGCCTTCGCCGCCCGCGCGCGTGCGCGCTCCGCGTCGTCCGTGACGCACACCGGCAGGACGCAGACGATCCGGGGAGCGGGACGTCCCGCCGCCTCGGCCGCGGCGGTGATGGTCGGCGCGATGTGGTCGCGGACGGTGGCCGGACCCGTCATCCACAGGACGGTCCCGTCGGCGCGCTCCGCGGCCAGCCGCAGCATCTTGGGACCGAGCGCCGCCAGCAGCACGGGGACCCGGCCCTCGTTCGGGACGGTCAGCCCGATCTGGCCGCGCAGGGTCTCCCCGGTGAACGACGCCGTCCGATGGTCGAGCAGGGGCAGCAGGATCGACAGGTACTCGTCCATGTGCCGCAGGGGACGTCCGAAGTCGTACCCGAACATGTCCTCGATGACGACCTTGTGCGACAGGCCGATGCCGAGGGTCAGCCGCCCCTCGCCGAGGGCGAGCGCCGTCGTCCGCGCCTGCTGGGCCAGCGCCGCCGGATGCCGCGGGTACGTCGGCACCACGGCGGTCCCCAGCTCGATGCCCGGCACCCGGCTTCCCGCCACCGCGAGCGCGGTCAGCGCGTCCACGCCGAAGATGTTCGACATCCACGCCGAGGCGAAACCGTCGTCGGCGGCGCGCCGCACATCGTCGGCCAGCTTGTCGAGCGCGGCGGGACCGCCGCGCTCGCCGAGGGAAACACCGATGCGCACGAGGACCTCCCTGATCTGCTGTCTCGATCGTCGCACAGGGCGTCGTCAGGCGCTCCGGGCAGGGGCTCGCCCTGCCGCGCCGCCGCCCCGCCGCGCTGCCGCCGGCGTCATGGCTCGTCCGGGTCCTGGTGCCGCGGGCCGTACCGGTCGGCCAGATCCCGGTCGTTGTCGGCCCACCGGCGATGCCGTTCGGCCGACTCCAGATGCGCCGCGGCCTCCTCCGGATGGACGGCCGCCATGTCCTCCAGCAAGGCCGCCGCCCGGTCATGGGCCCGCGCCGAGGACAGCATGGACCGCAGCGCGTCCTCACCGTTCGCGCGCCGCGGCGGACGCCCGGCGGCACGCGACCGGAAGCCCTCCGGAGCCCGCGGCCCGTTCGCCCCGGTCTCCGGCGCCCCGTCGCGCGCCGTCAGGCGCAGCGCGCGGTCTTCGCCGCCCATACCGGCCGCCCCGACCCGCGCGCCCGTGGTTCCACCAGCGCCCCCGACACACCGGCTACCTACCCACCCACCTGCACGTTCAGCCCCACCCGCCCCACTTCTCCCCGGGGGTCGGGAGGGGAGCCCGGAGCGCGATGTCCGATCATGGAGGGGTGGTGACTCCGGATCCCGTGACGCTCCAGGCCGCCGACGGTGTGCGGATCGACGCAGGACACCTCGGCGGGGACGACGACCTCTGCTTCGTGCTCGCGCACGGCTTCACCTGCTCCTGGCGGCAGCCCGCGCTCCGCCGCATCGGCGCGGTGCTCCACCGGTACGGCGGCGTCCTCGCCCTCGACCTGCGCGGCCACGGGCGGTCCGGCGGGCACTCCACGGTCGGCGACCTGGAGGTCCTCGACGTGCAGGCCGCGGTCACCGCGGCACGCGTCAGGGGGTACCGGCGCGTCGTCGTCGCGGGCTTCTCGCTGGGCGGCGCCGTCGCGATCCGGCACGCCGCGCTGCACGGCGCCGTCGACGCGGTCGTCTCGGTCAGCGCGCCCGCCCGCTGGTACTACCGCGACACCGTCCCCATGCGCCGCGTCCACTGGGTGATCGAGCGGCCCCTCGGACGGCTCGCCGTCCGCCTCGCGCGCGGGACGCGCATCGCCGCCAAGGGCTGGGACCCCGTCCCGGAGGCGCCGCACGAGGTCGCGGCGCGCATCGCCCCCGCGCCGCTGCTGATCGTCCACGGGGACTCCGACGCGTTCTTCCCCATCGAGCACGGGCGGCAGCTGTACGACGCGGCGCGCGACCCGAAGGAACTGTGGATCGAACCCGGGTTCGGCCACGCGGAGGTCGCCGCGACGCCGGAGCTGATCCACCGCATCGGCGCGTGGGCGGCGTCCTCCGCCACCGCGATGCGTCCCGACGCGGCACTCTGACGGCTTCCGTCCTAGCGGCGCCGCGCTCGCGGCCCGCGCCTTCCTGAGCGTGCCATCGGACGCTCTTCTTCTCTAATGGCGCTAGGTACGCCCTAGCGGTGTTAGATTTAGCCTAACGCTGCTAGGGAAGGAGCCTCATGGTCGACCAGAGACCGGCCCCCGCCATCGCCCGCCACCACGACCGGAAGGGCGGATGGTGGCCGCTCGCGGCGATCGTCGCCGCCGTCTTCATGCTCATGCTGGACGCGACGGTGGTGACCGTCGCCGTCCCGGGAATGCGCCACGACCTGCACGCCGGCCTCGGCGACCTGCAATGGGTCGTGAACGCGTACACGATGGCGATGGCCGCCTCCCAGCTCACCGCCGGAGCGTTCGCCGACCGCTGGGGGCGGCGCAGCTCCTTCCTCGCCGGCGTGGCGCTGTTCGCCGCGGCGTCGCTGGCGTGCGGCCTGGCGCCCACCGCCGCGACCCTCATCGCGGCGCGGGCCGTCCAAGGGCTCGCGGGCGCGCTGATGTTCGCGACCACGCTCGCGCTCATCGCGCAGTGCTACACGGGACAGGCCCGCGGCGTCGCGTTCGGCGTGCGGGGCACCGCCGCCGGGCTCGCCGTCGTCCTCGGCCCCGTCGTCGGCGGCGCGCTCGTCTCGGGCCTCGGCTGGCGCTGGGTCTTCCTGGTGAACGTACCGGTCGGAGCCGTCACCCTGGCGATGGGCGCCCGCGCGCTGCCGCGCGAGGAGACTCCCCGAGCTCGGCGCCGCATCGACCTCGCCGGGCCCTGCCTCCTCGCCGTCTCCCTGTCCCTGCTGGTCGTCGGCCTGCTGCGCGTCCAGGACCACGGATGGGGGAGCGCCGAGACCGCGCTCGTCTTCTGCGCGTCGGCGGCGTCGCTCGCGGCGTTCCTCGCCGTGGAGAGCCGCCTCGCCGACCCGATGCTGGACCTGCCGCTCTTCCGGGACCGCGCGTTCAGCGGCACGCAGATCGGGTCGTTCGCCGTGCAGGCGAGCGTCTTCGCCCTGCTCATCTACGTGTCGCTGTGGTTCCAGGACCAGCTCGGCTTCTCCGCGCTCAAGACCGGCCTGTGCTTCCTGCCGCTCGTCGTCCCCATCCTCGTCGCCGGTCCGATCGCCGGCGCCGTCATGGACCGCCTTCCCAAGGGCCTGCTCGTCACGGGTTCGCTGACGCTCCTCGCGCTGGCGATCCTGCTCATGCACGGGATGACGCCCGGCTCGACCTGGACCCATCTGGCGCCGGGCATGGCGCTGGCCGGCCTCGCGTGCGGGATCGCGCTGCCGACCCTCGGCGGCCTCGCCGTGGACGTCGCGGACCGCTCCCGGCTCGGCATGGCGTCCGGCGTCAACAACACCGTCATGCAGGTCGGGTCCGCGGTGGGGATCGGAGTGTACGGAGCGGTCCTGAGCCGGCACCGGGTGTTCACCGAGGGGCTGGACGCCCTCTTCGCCACCGCGGCCGCCGTCGCCCTCTGCGGAGCCGTCCTCACTGCGGTGCTCCTCGGCAGGAGACGCCTCTGACCTGCGTTGACAGAGGGTTATCCACATTTTCCCGAGCCCCTGCCCGGGGGCTTGCGGGGTCGGCATCATCCGTGACCATGAACGGATTCGGCATCACCTGGAAGCGGACGTCCGGCGGCCCGGCCGTCCCCGTCGGCCCCGGTGTCCACGTCACCCCCGGCACCGGCTCCCCGCTCACCGTCCGCGCCGCCGCCCTCAGCGGCCTCCTCCCGCCGGACGCGGTCATCGCCCGCCGCACCGCCGCCTGGATCTGGGGCATCGACGTCCTCCCACCGGGCGTGAACGAGACCGACTGGGATGTCGAACTGATCACCCCCGGACCGGCCGAGTGCGCGACGGGCCCGCCCGTCGCCGACCACGCGGACCTTCCACCCGACCACGTGCGGGAGGAGGCGGGCATCCGCGTCACCTCCCGCGCCCGGACGGCCCTCGACTGCACGCGCTGGCTGCCACGCTCCGAGGCGGTCGCCGCACTGGACCAGTTCCTCCGGAACGGAGTCGACACCGATGAACTCAATGCCATGGCACGCACGCTCCCCGGCTACCACGGCAACAGGCGGCTGCGCGACCTCCTGCGCCTCGGCGACCGCGGCGCGGCCTCCCCCGGGGAGAGCTGGGTCCGGACCGCCGTCGTCGACGCGGGCTTCCCGCGCCCGCGCACCCAGGTCCCCGTCGCCGGGCCGCACGACCGCTGCCTCTACGTGGACCTCGGTTACGAGGACTACCGCGTCGGCATCGAGTACGACGGCGAGCGCCACCACACCGGCCGAGCCGCCCGCGCCCACGACGAGAGCCGCCGCCGCTGGCTCGGTCGGGAGATGGGCTGGCAGATCATCCCCGTCACCAAGCTCTTCCTCTACCGCCCGGCCCCCTACCTGGAGGCGCTCCTGACCGCACTCCTCCAACGCGGCTGGAAACCCGACGCCGCGACGATGAACCGCATCACCGCCCGCCTGACGACCCTCTCCCGCCGCCCCCACCACCCCCGCTGACCGGGCACCGCTGCCCCCGCCCACCGAGGACACGCCACCGACCACGGCCACTCGGACCGTACCCGCCGGCGGCGTGGGCATCGCACCTGCTGCTTGCGCCCGCTGGTGGTGCGCCCACGACCACGGCGGCTGGCGGGGTGGGCGCTGGGCATGGGGCTTGCGTGGCCCGGGTGATGGCGGGGGTTCAGTCCAGCAGGGCCGAGAGACGCTTGGGGGCGATCAGGCGGTAGCTGTCCTCGATGAGCTCCGCCAGCTCCTCCCAGTCGTGCTCGACGTCCAGGCGAGCGCCGACCCATCCCTTGGCGCCGACGTACTTCGGGACGAAGAACCGCTCCGGGTCCTCCGACACCAGGGCCTCCTGCACCCCCGGACCGGCCTTGAACATCATGGACGAGCCGTCCTCGCTGGTCATCACGAACAGCTTGTCGCGAACACGGAAGGAGGGCGATGTGTGACCCCCGAACGGCTTCTCGGTCGCCTCCGGCATCCCGAGGCAGATCTCCCGGAGCCGCTCCAGCACGTCCATGCGCCCGCCCTTTCCCAGGAAGAATGACCGTGAAAGGAGCCTAACCACGGCCACCGCGGCCGTGTCAGCCGACCAGCAGGACGAGCTTCCCGCGGACGCGGCCCTCCTCGCCGGCGCGGTGCGCCTCGGCGATCTCGGCGAGCGGGAAGGTCCGCGCGACCGGGAGCGAGAAGCGTCCGGCCTCGATCAGCGCGCCGATCTCGCCGAGCACGTGGACGGCGCGGCCGGCGTCCCCGCGGCTGAACCGCACTCCGTGCTCCCGTGCGCCGGCGAAGTCGGCGACCGTGAGGACGTGCTCGGCACCGCCGGTGAGGCCGATGAGTTCGGGCAGCACCCCGCTGCCCGCGACGTCGAGCGCCAGGTCGACACCGCCGGGCGCAAGCGCGCGGACCCGCTCGGCCAAGCCCTCGCCATAGGCGACGGGCTCCGCCCCCAGCGAGCGCAGGTACTCGTGGTTCGCCGGGCCGCCCGTACCGATCACGCGCGCGCCGCGCGCCACGGCGAGCTGGACGGCGGCGCTGCCGACGCTTCCGGAGGCGCCGTTGATGAGCAGCGTGCCGCCGCCTGCGACGCCGAGCTGGTCGAGCGCGCGCGTGGCCGTCTCGATGGCGGCCGGCAGCGCCGCGGCGCCGGGAAAGTCGAGCGACGGCGGGATCGGCGCGTAGAAGGACAGCACGGCCAGCTCGGCCTGCGCCGCCCCTTCGGCGGACAAGCCGAACACGCGGTCGCCGACGGCCACGTCCTTGACGCCCTCGCCCAGCTTGTCCACGATCCCCGCCGCCTCGTGGCCCAGCGTCTGGGGAAGCTCCGGGTCCATCAGGCCTTGGCGCTTCTTCCAGTCGCTCGGGTTGACGCCGGCCGCGCGCACCGCGATCCGGATCTCACCGGGACCCGGATGCGGATCGGGAAGATCCACGATCTGGAGCACCTCCGGGCCTCCGAACCGGTCGAAACGCGCTGCCTTCATCATCCGCTCCGATGCCACTCCAGGGGGTCTCGCGCCCGCTGCACATGCGACGGCGAACGCCGTTCGCCGCAGAACACCGTACGTCACAGACGGTGCTCTCCCCGGCATCTCCATTGGTGAGTCGACGAACCCGTCAAAGCGGATGACCTGCGTGCACGGCGCCGGGCCGGCCGAGGTCTTCCGTTTGACGGAAGCGGGGGTGACGCGTGCCCGGAGGAGCGGCGATGGTCGGGACGACCACGAACGAGAGGGGGGCACGTGACCGACCAGAGCGCCGTCGAGACGGAGGTCGTCGTCCTGGAAAGGACCGATCTCGCGGAAGGCGTCGTGGGATTGACGCTGGGCGCCGTGGACGGAGGCGCGTTGCCGTCCTGGCAGCCTGGCGCGCACGTCGACCTGCTGATGCCCGACGGTCTCGTGCGGCAGTACTCCCTGTGCGGCGACCCGGCCGACGATCGGACGTGGCGGCTCGGCGTGCTGAGGGAGGGGCCGGGCTCCACGTTCGTCCACGAGCGACTGAACGTCGGCGACAAGCTCCTCACGCGCGGCCCGCGCAACCATTTCGCTCTGGAGGACGCGCCCGGCTACCTGTTCCTGGCCGGAGGCATCGGCATCACGCCGATCCTGCCGATGGTGGCGGCGGCGGATGCCGCAGGCGCGGACTGGCGGCTCCTCTACGGCGGGCGGCAGCGGGCGGCGATGGCCTTCCTCGACGACCTGGCGCGCTACGGAGAGCGTGTCGAGGTACGGCCGCAGGACGAGTTCGGACTGCCCGACCTCGACGCCGCGCTTTCCGGGCTCCGGGAGGGCACGCTCGTCTACTGCTGCGGGCCCGAGCCGATGCTGGCGGCGGTCGAGGAGCGGTGCCCGCGTGGCACGCTGCGCACCGAGCGCTTCTCGGCGAAGCCGGTCACCGGCCCGGATGAGGCGTTCGAGATCGAGCTGTCGCTCACCGGCCGCACGCTGCGGGTCGAGCAGGGGCGGTCGATCCTGGAGACGGTCGAGGAGGCGGGCGTCACGGTCCTGTCGTCGTGCCGCGAGGGCACGTGCGGAACATGCGAGACGCCCGTCCTCGACGGCGAGCCGGACCACCGCGACTCCGTGCTCACCGACGATGAGCGCGCCGATGGCGGCTTCATGATGATCTGCGTGTCCCGCGCCAAAGGCCCGCGCCTAGTCCTCGAACTCTGAACACGCCACCTCCACCGCATCCGCCGTAGCGCGCGCCCACCCGGCCGTGGTGCGTGCTGCGCTGGCGCGATGTGTGCACGGTGGCGGGGTGTGGGCTCGCATAGGTCGAGATGTGCTGGGTGGGTGGGGTGCTGGGCCGCTAAGGGTGTGCGCCGCATTGGCCGGAATGCGGGCCGGGGCAGCCGGGAGTGTCTGCCGAGCTGGCCGTGATGCGCGGCGCGGTGGTGGGATGGGGGCTTGCGTCGGTCGGGATGTGCGTCATGCTGGCCGGTGGGCGCCGTATTGGCTGCGCTGCACCGGGTCGTCCAGGGGGTGCGCTGCATTGGCCGGAGTGCGCATCGCGTCGGCCTGGGTGCGCGCTGGGGCGGTTGGACCTGACGTGTCGGCGGGCGACGTGTGCCCCCGCTGGTCGTGGGTGTGCGCTGGGGTGGTTGGACCTGGCGTGTCGGCGGGCGATTGTGCCCTCGCTGGTCGTGGGTGTGCGCTGTGCGGGGGGCGGAGCGTGCGTAGTGCTGGCTGTGCTGTGTTGGTCGGGGTGTGCGGGGTCGGGTTTGCGTTTGAGTGGACGGGGGCGTCGCGCGGGTTGAGGTGTGTGCTGGTGTCTTTGGGTGGCTGAATGTGCTTCGGGTGGGCGGGGGCTGTTGGGGTGGGGCGGTGGTGTGGTTGGTGTGGTGTGGTGTCAGGGCGGCTGAGGGGGTGGGATGGAGGGGGCTTACTTCGTTATTGGGGACGGGTACGCGGTCTACCAAGGGGCTGTGGCGGAGGGGAGCTTTCATCGGCATGCCGCCTTTCAGGTGGCCATCGGTGTTCATGGCGAGGTGGTCATGGACGATGAGGACGGCAACCGCTTCAGCGATGCGGCGTTGGTCGTGCCGCCCATGGTCGGCCACAGGCTGCTTCCGGTTCGGGAGCTGCGCACGCTTTACGTGGAGCCGCATTGCGCGTTCGCCGATCGGTTGCGGGTGGTCTGCGGCAGGGGCATCACCCCGGCTCCTGGCATGAGGGGGCTTCGTGAGGAGGACGTCGCGGGTGGCCGTCTGTCGGGGGAGCTCGACGGGCGGTTGCTGGACGCGATGCGCGTGCTGATGGACGAGCGGATCCCGATGACGGCGCTGGCGGCGAGGGTGGGGCTGTCCCCGCAGCGGCTCCGCGCGCTGGCGCGGGCGGAGCTGGGCATGCCGCTCGCGCGGTGGCGCATCTGGCGGCGCCTCGCCCGGTCGGCCGAGGCGCTGCGCGAGGGGCGGACGCTGAGCGGCGCCGCGCTCGCGGGCGGCTTCGCCGACCAGGCGCACTTCACCCGCGAGATGCGGCGGATGATGGGGCTGACGCCCGCGGAGGTCGTCCGGGCGCTGGGACGTCAGGCGCGCCGCGCGGTGTAGAGGGAGATCGAGCCGTTGACCGTCGGCACGGCCGCGGTCTCCCGTACCTGGACGAAGCCGACCTCGGAGATGAGGCCCGGCAGCCTTCCGTCGGCGTTGAACCGCGTGTCCTCCCGGCCGTCCGCCAACTGCACCAGGCGGAAGGCCAGGCGCATCGCCCGGGTGCGCTGGAGACCGAAGTCGGCGATCACCAGCCGGCCGCCGGGCCGCAGCGTCTCGAGCATCGAGGCCAGGATCGCCCGCTTCATCGGCACGGGGCACTGATGGAGGACGAGGCTCGACACGACGGTGTCGGCGGTCCCCGCGTCCACGACGTCCGTCAGCGCGTCGCCCATCCCGGTCCGCCACTCGACGCCGCCCGCACCGGCCTTGCGCTCGGCGGCCGCGAGCACCTTCGGGTCGGGGTCGACGCCGATCACGCGCGCGGACGGCTCGATGCCGTGCAGGAGCAGGGCCAGCGATCCGGTGCCGCAGCCGACGTCGACGACGACGTCACCGGCCCTGACCGCGGCGTGCATGGCGATCATGCTCCGCCACAGGCGCTCCCGGGTCAGCGCGATCACGGCGTCGTAGAGGCGGGGGAGGGCGGCGCGGCCCAGCGCGGGGGTGAAGGTCTGCTCGGTCATGACCGGAAGTGTCGGCCGTCCCGGCGCGGCTCGTCTTGAACGAACCGCTCGCCCGTCAGACGGGCGTGATCGGCAGGGAGCGGCGCGGCTCGAAGGCGAAGCCGGAGCCGGTGCTGAACCGGACGACGGCCACCTCGTCGGGCTCGGGCGCGGGCTCGTCGCGGCGGACGACGGCCAGCCGCCAGTCCCGGTCGGTGCCGGTGACCTCGGTGTCGAGGCACGGGTCCAGGGCGCGGACGACGGCCTGGAGCGCGGTCGTCCAGCCGGGCCCGCACAGGGTGATCCAGGCGCCGTCCTCGTGGGCGGGGGACGGGCGGACGGTGACGGTCGCGCCGTCGATGGAGGCGTCGACGTAGGCCGACGGGTTGAGGAGCGGGTGGACCGCGAGGAGCCGGGCGGCCCCCTCGGGGGTGGCCGGGAGGGCGAGGGCGCGGGCGAGGCGTTCGGCGGCGATGCCGGCGATGCCGACCAACTGCTTGCGGCGGATGCGCAGGAGGCCGTCGGCGTCGGCGCGTGCGGCCACGGCGAGCGTGAAGGCCCGGTTGAGCAGGTGCATCTGCAGGCACACCTCGTCGGCGATCCGGGCGAGCGCGGAGCGGGAGAAGGCGGCGAAGTCGAGGTCGGACAGCAGCGGGCCGGTGTAGTCGGCGAGGCCGTCGTCGGCCGGGTCGATCGGCGCCAGGTCGAGGGTCGCGGCGCGGGAGCGCTCGTTGTCGGCGAGCAGGGGGATGCCCTGCGCGTCCGGGTGGGACTCGTCGATGATCACGGTCCAGGCGCAGTGCGGGTGCCGGCCGGCGGGCGAGCGCGGCGGCCGGTGGATCGGGCGGACCTGCGCCTTCGGGTTGGTCGCGACGGCGGTCGCGTCGAAGGTGGGGTCCTCGATGTCGTGGCACATGGAGCGGACGTAGTCGTCGCCCATCGGCTCGACGTCCATGAGGGCGCCGCAGTGGTCGAGGTGGAACTCGCCGTGCCACCGGTCGTGGACGGTGTAGCGGAAGTCCATGAACTGCGGCGGGGCGCCGATGTCGAGCTGGAGGCCCTTGAAGATCGTCGGGACGTCGCCCGTCCCGGGCACCTCCGGGGCGTAGCCGAGGGCGCGCTGCATCCGCCGCGTGTAGATGGGGCTGGACGCGGCCCACTCCTCGATCGCGATCCGCGCCATCTCCTCGCGGCCGAATGCGGAGATGCACCACGCCATTCCGGAACGGTCGATGAGCTGACCGATCAGGAGCAGCTCGGGGACGGCGACCGCGAGTTCGTCCCGGGACAGGGCGGCGTAACGGCCGGGCGGTATCGCTCCAGGGTTCGTCATCTGGCGATCTCCTCGAAGATGAAACGGGTTCTCGTCGGCGTCACTTCGCGGTCAGGCCGAGCCGGGCGGCGGTCTTGTCCAGGTACTCGATGACTTTGGCCTCGTCGGCGTCCGGCACGCCCCAGATCAGCTCCGACGCGCCCGCGGCGGACCACTCGGCGAGGTCGTCGGGGGAGGGCCGCTTGGCGACCAGGATCCGCACGTCGGGTTCGCCGGGGCGGCCGGCGTCGGCCCACTCGCGGCGCAGCAGGGCGGCCTTGTCGGCGATGCCGGTCTCGATCGGCGTGGTCATCCAGCCGTCGGCGTGGCGGGCGATCCATCTCATGGTCTTCGGGCCGCCGCCGGCGCCGACGATCACGGGGATGCGGCCCTGCGGCGGCTTGGGGTAGGCCCAACTCGGCCCGAACGAGACGAACTCGCCGTCGTAGGACGCCTCCTCCTCGGTCCACAGGGCGCGCATGGCCTCCAGGTACTCCTTCAGGACGGTGCGCCGCCCCGCCGCCGGGACGTGGTGGTCGGCCAGCTCGTCGGTGTTCCAGCCGAAGCCGGCGCCGATCGTCAGCCGGCCGCCGGACAGGTGGTCGAGGGTCGCGAGCGTCTTGGCGAGGGTGATCGGGTCGGACTCGACGGGCAGCGCGACGGCGGTGGCGAGGCCGATCCGCTCGGTCACGGCGGCGGCGGTCGCGAGCGACACCCACGGGTCGAGGGTGCGCGTGTAGCGGTCGTCGGGCAGGTCCTGGCCGCCGGTGGGGTGCAGCGCGTCGCGGCGCACCGGGATGTGGGTGTGCTCGGGCACGTAGAAGGTGTCGAAGCCGCGCTCCTCGGCGGCCTTCGCGAGGGCTGCCGGCGTGATGCCGCGGTCGGAGGTGAAGAGCACGATTCCGTTGCGCATGGCGTCATAGTAGAACGTGTTCTAGGATTCCTGGAATAGTGACTGGACAGCTGTCCGGCCGAGCGGCCGGAGAACCGGCCCTCCGCCGGGAAAAGGAGAAGTCGATTCAGATCCGGCTATTGCGGCGATCTCCGGCCCGGTCTACGGTGGACACATGTCCAGTCAGGTGACCAGTCCGGCGCTGCGGCAGGGCCTCAACGCCCGGCAGGCCGAAACGGTGGAGAACCTGATGGCCGCCGGGCTCGAGGAGCTGCGCGCCGTCGGGCACGACGCGCTGACGATCCGGACGGTGGCCCAGCGGGCGGGCGTCTCCCCGGCGACCGCCTACACCTACCTCTCCTCCAAGAACCACCTCTTCGCGGAGCTGTTCTGGCGGCACCTCAGCGAGGACGACGGCGCCGCGCCGGACGGAGCGGGCGCCACCGAGCGGCTGCAGGCGACCGTCCGGGCGCTGACGGCCCGGATCGTCGCGGAACCGGAGCTGGCGGCGGCGGTGACGCCGGCGCTGCTCGGTGGCGATCCCGACGTCGCGCGCCTGCGGCTGCGCATCGGCGGGGAGTTCTACTCCCGGTTCGAGGCGGCCCTCGCGGGGCCGGCGCGACCGGGGGCGGCGCGGCCCGGGGCGCCGGCCGACGCCGCCGTCCTGGAGGTGCTGGTCCTCACCTTCACCGGCGCGCTGCTGCAGGCCGGCATGGGCCTGCTGACCTACGACCAGATCGCCGACCGGCTCGTCTCGGCCGTGGAAGTGATCATGAGGGGCAACGAATGAGCGCTTCGACCGACGCGGTGGCCGAACCCCTGGTCTTCGACCCCTACGACTACGCGTTCCACGAGGACCCGTACCCGCTCTACCGGCGGCTGCGCGACGAGGCGCCGGTCTTCCACGCCGAGCGGGACGACCTTTGGGTGGTCTCGCGCCACGCCGACGTGTTCGACGTGCTCCGCGACGACGCGGCGTTCTCCAACCGGATGGGCGTCTCCCTCGACGCGAGCGCGTGGAGCCCCGACGCGCACCGGGTGATGAGCTTCCTCGCCCTCGACGGGCAGCGGCAGACCCGGCTGCGCAGGCTGGTGTCCGCCGCGTTCACGCCGCGCCGGGTCAAGGAGCTGCAGCCGCAGATCCAGCGGCTCACCGAGCACTACCTCGAACGGACCTTCGCCGCCGCCGCCGAGCACGGCGAGGCCGACTGGATCACCGACTTCGCCGGGAAGCTCCCCATGGACGTCATCTCCGAGATGATGGGGGTGCCGGAGGCCGACCGGGACGAGGTCCGGCGCCTCGCCGACCTGGTCGTGCACCGCGAGGACGGCGTCCGCGACGTCCCGCCGGCGGGCATGGAGGCGGCCGGCGAGCTCATCACCTACTACGCGGGGATGGTGAAGGAGCGCCGGGCGGCGGCCGCGGAGGCGGGCGACCTCACCGCCGCGCTCACCGTCGCCGAGATCGACGGCGACCGGCTCACCGACGGCGAGATCATCGCGTTCCTCTTCCTCATGGTGGTCGCCGGGAACGAGACGACCACCAAGCTGCTCGGCAACGCGCTGTACCACCTGTCCGCGCACCCTGAGCAGAAGGCGGAGGTGCTCGCGGACCCGGACGATCCCGAGACGCTGGTGACGCCGTGGATCGAGGAGACGCTGCGGCACGACACCTCCAGCCAGATGCTCGCCCGCTACGTTGTCGACGACGTGGAGATGCACGGCACGACGATCCCGGCCGGGGCGAAGGCGCTGATCCTGCTCGGCTCCGCCAACCGCGACGAGCGGGTCTTCACCGACCCGACCGTCTATGACATCCACCGGCCCAAGAGCGAGCTCGGCCAGATCCTCAGCTTCGGCTCCGGCAAGCACTTCTGCCTGGGCGCGAACCTGGCCCGGCTGGAGACGCGGGTCGTGCTGAACGAGCTGGTCCGGCGCGTCGAGGACTTCGAGGTGGACGTCGACCGGGCCGTGCGCGTGCACTCCACCAGCGTCCGCGGGTTCGCCGAGCTGCCGACCGGCTTCACCCTGCGGAAGGGCTGAGGCGGAGGGACTGGGAGGGACCGAAGATGTCCAGGAAGTACCCGCATCCCGAACGCCGCCCCGCGGTGATCACGGGGGCGTCGTCCGGCATCGGCGCGGAGACGGCCACGGTGCTCGCGGCGGCCGGCCATCCGGTGGCGCTCGGCGCGCGCCGGGTCGGCGTCCTCGAGGAGATCGCCGCGGCGATCCGCGCCGAGGGCGGCGAGGCGGTCGCGCACGCGCTCGACGTCTCCGACGACGGCTCGGTGGCCGACTTCGCCGCGAAGGCGACCGCCGACCTCGGCGACATCGAGGTCGTCGTCAGCAACGCCGCGCTGGTGGCGCCCGGCGCGACCATCGAGGTCAGCTCCGAGCGCTTCGCGCGGGAGATCGACCTCAACCTCGTCGGCGCGCACCGGGTCGCGCGGGCGTTCGTGCCCGCGATGGTCGGGCGCCGGCGCGGCGACATCGTCTTCGTCTCGTCCGACGTCGCCGTCCGCGCGCGGCCGTTCATGTCGGCGTACTCCGCCGGCAAGTGGGGCTTGGAGGGAATGGTCAGCGCGCTGCAGATGGAGCTGGAGGGCACCGGCGTCCGCGCCTCGATCATCCGCCCCGGCCCGACGTGGAGCGGCATGGGCGCCGACTGGGACGCCGACGAGGCCGCGTTCGTGCTCGACCAGTGGGTCCGCTTCGGGCTCGCCCGGCACCCCCACTTCCTCAAGGCGAGGGCGCACGCCGACGCGATCGCCACGATCGTCGGCGCGCCGCGCGGCGTGCACCTCAGCCTGCTCGACGTCAATCCCGAAGCGCCCGTGGAGGAGAAGCCATGACCGCCGCCGAGAGTCATCGGCTCGCCGCGATCCCCGAGGTGAGCACGGTCCTCGACGATCAGAGCCCCGAGGTGCCCGAGATCATCCGCGGCACCGGCCACCTGCCGGAGATGCGGGTCGACCCGGTCTCCCTGTTCCACCGCGTCCGCGAGGAGTGCGGCGACGTCGGGCGGTTCCGGCTCGCCGACAAGGACGTGGTGCTGGTCAGCGGCGCCGAGGCGAACGAGGTGTTCTTCCGCGCGCCCGACGAGCGGCTCGACCAGGCCGCCGCGTACCCGTTCATGACGCCGATCTTCGGCAAGGGCGTCGTGTTCGACGCCTCCCCGGAGGAGCGCCAGCAGATGCTGAAGAACCAGGCGCTGCGCGGGGACATGATGCGCGGGCACGCGCGGACGATCGAGGCGGAGATCCGCCGGATGGTCGCCGGCTGGGGCGAGGAGGGCGAGATCGACCTCCTCGACTTCTTCGCCGAGCTGACCATCTACACCACCTCGGCGTGCCTGATCGGCAAGCCGTTCCGCGACGAGCTGGACGGCTCGTTCGCCGATCACTACCACGAGCTGGAGCGCGGCACCGACGCGATCGCCTACGTCGACCCGTACGCCGACATCGACAGCTTCCGGCTGCGCGACGCGGCGCGGGAGAAGCTGGTCTCGCTGGTGCAGGGCATCATCGAGCGGCGCAAGGAGCGCGGGAAGGTCCCCCGCGACCAGCGCGACCTGCTCGACGTCCTGATCTCGCTGGACATGAGCGCCGACCACATCACCGGCATCTTCATCTCGATGATGTTCGCCGGGCACCACACCTCCAGCGGCACCGCGTCCTGGGCGATGATCGAGCTGCTGCGGCACCCGGACGTGCTGGCCGAGGTGGTCGCCGAGTTGGACGCGCTGTACGCCGACGGGACCGAGGTGTCGTTCCAGGCGCTGCGGTCGATCCCCGTGCTGGAGTCGGCGCTGAAGGAGACCCTGCGGCTGCACCCGCCGCTGATCATCCTGATGCGGCTGGTCCGCGAGGACTTCGAGCTGCTCGGCAGGACGATCCCCGCGGGCACGATGCTGGCGGCGTCGCCGCGGGTCTCCAACCGGATCGAGGAGGACTTCCCCAAGGCGGGCGACTTCGAGCCGGGGCGCTACATCGACCCCCGGCAGGAGGACCTGCAGAACCGCTGGACCTGGATCCCCTTCGGCGCCGGCAGGCACCGCTGCGTCGGCAACGCGTTCGCGATGATGCAGATGAAGGCGATCTTCTCCGTCGTCCTGCGGGACTACACGTTCGAGGCCGCCCAGCCCCTGGACTCCTACCAGGACGACTTCACCAAGATGGTCATCCAGCTCAAGCAGCCCTGCCGGGTGCGGTACCGGCGACGGGCCGGGAGGTGAGCGCGGTGCGCGTCGTCGCCGACACCGACATCTGCCAGGGGCACCAGCTGTGCCAGGGCGAGGCGCCCGACGTGTTCGGGTTCGACGAGGAGAAGGACGTGGTCGTGATCCTCGACGAGCACCCGGACGAGTCCCGCCGCAAGGACGTGGCCACGGCCGTGAAGTACTGCCCGGCCTTCGCGCTTTCGATCGAAGAGGACTGAGGGGACGACGTGAGTGATGACGGCGGGCTGACCCGGGCCGAGATCGAGGAGTTCTGGGACTCCTGGCTGGCGATCAACCGCGAGGCCGAGCGGACCGGCGACTGGCGGGTGATGGCCGAGTGGTACGCCGAGGACGCGACGTACGGCTGGATGTACGGCCCCGACGAGCACTTCATGGCCGTCGGCCGCGACCAGATCCGGGACTGGGCGATCGGCATCGAGATGGACGGCCTCGACGGCTGGCACTACGACTACCAGGTCACCGTGATCGACGAGAAGAAGTCGATGATCGTCGGGTTCTGGAAGCAGAAGTCCGGGATCACGAACGACGCGACCGGCGCGGAGTACGAGATCCTCGGCATCGGCGGCTCGTGGTTCGGCGTCGAGCGGCAGGCCGCGGGCGCGGACGCCGGCCAGATCAAGATCGCCTGGCAGCGGGACTGGTTCGACATGCCGTCGACCGTCCACACCTTCATGGAGATCATCAACTCCGGCAAGGCGCCCGAGACGCTGCTGAAGCGGATGAAGGTCGCCGGGCACGGCGTCCCCGGCCACTACCACTACGACGAGATGCCCTCGACGCTGTGGCCGCCGCCCGTCGAGCGCGGCGACTTCGTCACCCAGGCACCCAAGGACGCACCGGAGGCGGCGAAGTGACCGACCGCGCCCCCGCCAACCCGCCCGCGCAGCAGTACGTCGACGGCAAGCTCGGCGCCGCGGCCGGCGGGGCGTCCTACCCGATCCTCAACCCGGCCACCGGGCAGAAGATCGGCCGGGCGCCCGACAGCACCGCCGCCGACGTCGACGCCGCGATCGGCGCCGCCCGCCGCGCGTTCGACGCGTCCGGCTGGGCGACCGACCGGGCGCTGCGGATCCGGGTGCTGCGCCAGTTCCACCAGGCGCTGCTCGACAACGCCGACGCGCTCCGCGCGCTCACCACCGCCGAGGCGGGGGCGCCGGCGTTCTTCGTCGCCGGCCCGCAGTTCGACACCCCGGTCGAGAGCCTGAAGTGGACGATCGACCTCGCCGAGGGCTATGCGTGGGAGACCGACCTCGGCGTCGGCGTCACGATGGGCATCCGGTCGCGCCGCACCGTGCACCGCGAGCCGGTCGGCGTGGTCGCCGCGGTCACGCCGTGGAACTTCCCCAACCAGATCAACCTCGCCAAGATCGGGCCGGCGCTCGCCGCCGGGAACACCGTGGTGCTGAAGCCGGCGCCCGACACGCCGTGGCTGGCGGCCGAGCTGGGCCGGCTGTTCGCCGAGTGCACCGACGTCCCGGCCGGCGTCTTCAACGTCGTCACGCCGCGCGACAACCGGGTGGCGGCGCTGCTGACCAGCGACCCGCGCGTGGACCTGGTCTCGTTCACCGGCTCGACGGCCACGGGACGGGCGATCGCGGCGGCCGCGGCGCCCACCCTCAAGCGGGTGTTCCTCGAACTCGGCGGCAAGTCCGCCGCGATCGTGCTGGACGACGCGAACCTCAAGGCCGTCGTCGGCGCCACCGCGTTCGCGGCGTCCGTGCACGCCGGCCAGGGATGCGCGATCACCACCCGGCTGGTGGTGCCGCGCGAACGCTACGACGAGGCGGTGGAGATCGCCGCGTCCACGATGGCCTCGCTCGGCGCGAAGGACCCCGCCGACCCCGGCACCATCTGCGGCCCGGTCATCTCCGCGGCGCAGCGCGACCGGGTGAAGTCCTACCTCGACCTCGCGCTCCAGGAGGGCGGGCGGTTCGCGACCGGCGGCGGGATCGCCGAGCAGGACGGCGAGCTGGCCGGCGGGTTCTGGATCCAGCCGACCGTCATCGCCGGCCTCGGCAACACCGCGCGGGTCGCCCAGGAGGAGATCTTCGGCCCGGTGCTGACCGTCATCGCGCACGACGGCGACGACGACGCCGTCCGGATCGCCAACGAGTCGCCGTACGGGCTGTCCGGCTCGGTCGACTCCGGTGACCTGGAGCGGGCCAAGGCCGTCGCGGCCCGGATCCGCACCGGCACGGTCGGCGTCAACGGCGGGCTGTGGTTCGGCGCGGACGCGCCGTTCGGCGGCTACAAGCAGTCCGGGATCGGCCGCGAGATGGGCGTGGCCGGGTTCGAGGAGTACCTCGAGACCAAGACCACGGCCGAGCCCGCCTAGGCGCGGACGAGGAGGGAAACGGGATGAGCGACATCGTCCGCGTCGGGTTCGTCGGGCTCGGCGACATCGGCAAGCCGATGGCGACCCGGCTGGCCGCGCGGCAGGCCGAGGACGGGCTCGCGCTCGGCGTGTTCGACCTGGCCGCGGCGCCCGTCGAGGAGCTGGTCGCGGCCGGGGCGAAGGCGGCCGCGGGCGTCGGCGCGCTCGCCGCCGGCAGCGACGTGCTGTGCGTGATGGTCAACAACGACGAGCAGGTCCGCTCGGTGCTGGACGAGGCGCTGGCCGCCGCCCCCGCCGGCCTCACCGTCGCGATCCACTCGACCGTCGCCCCCGGGACGCCCGCCGAGCTGGAGGAGCTCGCCGCGCGGCGGGGCGTCCGGCTGGTCGACGCGCCCGTGTCCGGCGGCGTGATGGGCGCGGGCACCGGCGAACTGGCCATCATGGTCGGCGGGTCGCAGGAGGCGTTCGCCGCGGTCCGCCCGGTCCTGGACGTCCTGGCGAAGAAGGTCGTGCACGCCGGGCCGATCGGCGCGGGCACCAAGTTCAAGCTCGCCCGCAACCTGATGCACTACGCCGCCTTCACCGCGGCGACCGAGGCGCAGCGGCTCGCCGAGGCGGCCGGGCTGGACATCGTCGCGCTCGGCGAGGTCGTCCGGCACACCGACGCGCTCACCGGCGGCCCCGGAGCGATCATGTACCGCGACACGACCGCCGAGATGGAGCCGGGGTCGTTCTGGTTCACCACCTTCGGCCACCTCCGGCAGCTCGCCGAGAAGGACCTCGACTTCGCGATCGCGCTGGCCGAGGAGCTCGGCGTCGACGTACCGCTGGCCAGGATCGCGCGCGAGCGACTCGCGCCCGGCCTGGGCTTTCCCGAGGAGCAGCGATGAGCGACGAGAAGACCGGGAAGTTCGACGACCTCCCCGAACCGCGGGCCCGCGGCCTGCGCAAGATGGAGCAGGTCTACGGCTTCGACATGACCGACGGCACCGGCGACTTCTTCCGCTACACCGCCGACCACCTGTTCGGCGACGTCTGGCAGCGCCCCGGCCTGTCCGACCGGGACCGGCGCCTGCTGCTCATCGGGCTGCTCGCCGGGCAGGGCGCCGCCGACGTGCTCGGCATCCAGGTGCCCGCCGCCCACGCCGCCGGGGAACTCGACGACGAGGCGCTCCGCGAGATCGTCGTGTTCCTCAGCCACTACGCGGGCTGGCCGAACGGCGCGCGGCTCAACTCCATCGTCGAGGAGACGATCGCCAAGGCGGCCCGGAAAGCCGCGCGGGCCGCCGGGAAACGGGACTGAGGAGCACCATGGCCATCCGCGTCCTGCACGTGGCGACCGGCAACGTCGGCCGCATCGCCCTGGCACAGCTCATCGAGGACCCCCGCTTCGAGCTGGCCGGCCTCGTCGTGTCCGACCCCGCCAAGGTCGGGCGCGACGCCGGCGACCTCGCCGGCCTCGGCACGGTCACCGGCGTGGCCGCCGTGGACGACCTCGACGCGGCCCTCGCGCTGCGGCCGGACTGCACCGTCTACTGCGCCCTCGGGGAGACCCGGCTGTTCGAGGCGCTCGCCGACATCGAGAAGATCCTCGCCTCGGGCAGCAACGTCGCCGCGTCCTCGCCGGTGCCGCTGATCTACCCGTGGGGGCTGCTGCCCGACCGCATGATCGACCCCATCGAGAAGGCGTGCGAGGCCGGCGGGACCAGCCTGTTCGCCAGCGGCGTGGACCCCGGCTGGATCAACGACCTGCTGCCCTTCGCGATCGCGAGCACCTGCCAGCGGGTGGAGCAGGTCCGCTGCTCGGAGATCGCCGACTACGCGACGTACGACGGCGGCCCGGTCATGTTCGACTTCATGGGCTTCGGCCGGCCGCTGGACGACCTGCCGAGGATGTTCAAGCCGGGGATCCTGGCGGCCTCCTGGGGCGTCAGCCTCCGGATGATGGCCCGCGGGTTCGGCTTCGAGCTCGACGACATCACCGAGGCGTACGAGCGGGAGCCGGCGCCGGAGGCGTTCGACGTCGCCGCCGGGCACATCCCGCGGGGCGGCGTCGCGGCGATGCGGTTCCAGATCACCGGCGTCGCGAGCGGCAAGGAGGTGCTGGTCATCGACCACACGACCCGGCTGCGCGACGACCTGCGCCCCGACTGGCCGAGGCCCGCGCAGGACGGCGGCTCCTACCGGCTCGAGATCACCGGCGAGCCGTCCTACCGCGTCGACGTGTGCCCGACCAGCGCCAAGGGCGACCACAACCACGCCGCGATCGCCGCGGGCGCCGGCCGCATCGTCAACGCGATCCCCGACGTCGTCGCGGCTCCGCCCGGCCTGCGGACCCCGCTCGACCTGCCGTTCAACACCGCCCGCGGCGTCTTCGCGACGGCGCTGGCCAGCTGAGACACCCGCGACAGAGAGGACACACGACGATGGGACGCGTGGACGGGAAGATCGCCCTGATCAGCGGCGGCGCGCGCGGGATCGGCGCGGCCGCCGCGCGGGCCCTCGTGGCCGAGGGCGCGAAGGTGGTGCTCGGCGACATCCTCGACGAGGAGGGCAAGGCCGTCGCGGACGAGCTGGGCGACGCCGCCCGCCACGTCCACCTCGACGTGACGAGCCCCGACGACTGGACCGCCGCCGTCCAGGCCGCCGTCGCCGAGTTCGGCGGGCTGAACGTGCTGTTCAACAACGCCGGGATCGCCAACGGCGCCACCATCCAGCGGTTCTCGCTGGAGAAGTGGCAGAAGATCATCGACATCAACCTCACCGGCCCCTTCCTCGGCATCCGCGCGGCCGCGGACGCGCTGATCGCGGCCGGCGGCGGATCGATCATCAACACCTCGTCCATCGAGGGGCTGCGCGGCACGGCCTGGGCGCACGGCTACGTCGCGTCGAAGTGGGGGCTGCGCGGCCTGACCAAGTCGGTCGCGATGGAGCTCGCGCCGCACGGCGTCCGGGTCAACTCGCTGCACCCGGGCCTGATCCGCACGCCGCTCACCGACGGCATCCCCGACGACATGATCCCGGTCCCGCTCGGGCGCCCCGGCCTGCCCGAGGACGTCGCGTCGTTCGTGGTCTTCCTGGCCAGCGACGAGTCCTCCTACGCCACGGGGACGGAGTTCGTCATCGACGGCGGCACCGTCAACCAGATCCCCCACAAGTGACGCCGGCGCCCGAGGCGCACGGCGACCCCAGAAGTGACCCCCGGAAGCACAGTGATTCGAGACGGGAACCGATGAACGCACAGACCTCTCCCGGAACGGCCGTCCCCGCGGTGGTGCCGGCCGCGGACGTGCCCGCCGACGCCGAGCGGTTCGACGTCGTGGTGGTGGGCTTCGGGATCGCCGGAGGCTGCGCCGCGCTGGAGGCCGCGCGCTCGGGGGCCCGGGTGCTGCTGCTGGAGCGCGCCGCCGTCCACGGCGGCACGTCGAGCATGTCGGGCGGCCACTTCTACCTCGGCGGCGGCACCGCCGTCCAGAAGGCCACCGGCCACGAGGACACGGCCGAGGCGATGGCGCGCTACCTGATGGCGAGCACGAAGGACCCGGACGAGGAGAAGATCCGGCTCTACTGCGACGGGTCGGTCGAGCACTTCGACTGGCTGGAGGCGCTGGGGTTCGCGTTCGAGCGCTCCTACTTCCCGGGGAAGGCGGTGATCCAGCCCGGCACGGAGGGGCTGATGTTCACCGGCAACGAGAAGGTGTGGCCGTTCCGCGACGGGGTCCCGCCGGCGCCGCGCGGCCACAAGGTGCCGGTGCCGGGCGACACCGAGGGCACCAAGATCGTGATGGACCTGCTGCGGGACCGCGTCGAGGAGGCCGGCGTCGAGGTCCGCTACGAGACCGGCGCCACCAACCTGGTGGTGGACGGTGACGGCGCGGTCGCCGGCGTCGCGTGGCGGAACTTCGACCGGACGGGCGTGGTCGCCGCCGCCGGGGTGGTGATCGCGGCCGGCGGGTTCGTGATGAACGCGGACATGGTCGCCGCCTACACGCCGGCCCTCGGCGAGAAGCTGTTCACGCTGGGCGGCACCTACGACGACGGGCTCGGCATCCGGCTCGGCCAGTCGGCCGGCGCGGCGCTGGAGCACATGGACGAGCCGTTCATCACCGCCCCGTTCTACCCGCCGTCGTCGCTGGTCAAGGGGCTGATCGTCAACAACCGCGGCAAGCGGTTCGTGGCCGAGGACAGCTACCACGCGCGCACCTCGTACTTCGTGCTCCGGCAGCCGGGCGCGGCGGCGTACCTCATCGCCGACAGCGACCACATGGAGGAGCAGCGGATGCCGCTCGTCCCGCTGAAGGACGGCTACGAGACGATCGAGGAGATGGAGGCCGGCCTGGAGCTGCCTCCCGGCTCGCTCGCGGCGACGATGGCGCGCTACAACGAGCACGCGGCGCGGGGCGAGGACCCCGACTTCCACAAGCACCCCGACTGGCTGGCGCCGCAGACGAAGGGCCCGTGGGGCGTCTACGACCTGACCCTCGGCACCGCCCTGTACGCCGGTTTCACCCTCGGCGGCATGGCGACCACGGCCGACGGCGAGGTCCGGCGGGCCGACGGGTCGGTCATCGGCGGGCTCTACGCGGCCGGCGCCTGCGCGTCCAACATCGCCCAGGACGGCGCCGGGTACTGCTCCGGCACCCAGCTCGGCGAAGGCTCGTTCTTCGGGCGCCGCGCCGGTCTCGCCGCCGCGGCGCGGGCGCGCGGGACGTCCCGGTAGGACGCCCCGCGCGGGTCGCCGTGCCTACACGGGCTGCTCGACGGTGCGCAGCGCGCGGCGGAGCACGCCGAGGCGGTCGGCGGCCATGCGCCGGGAGACGGCGGCGTCCGGGATCAGCCCGGAGCCGTGGAAGGTCCCCGGGTAGTGGTGCACCTCCGTCCCCACGCCCGCCTGGACGAGCCGCAGCGCGTACGCGAGGCCCTCGTCGCGGAGCGGGTCGAACTCGCAGGTGGTGACGTAGGCGGGCGGGAGGCCGGTGAGGTCCTCGGCGCGGGCGGGCGCCGCGTAGGGGGAGACCCCGGCGGTGCCGCGGACGCCCTCGCCGAGGTAGTAGTCCCAGCTCAGCTCGGCGTTCGGGCGGTTCCAGATCGGGGTGTCGT
The DNA here is from genome assembly GCF_014706005.1 of Actinomadura sp. RB99. Lineage (NCBI taxonomy): Bacteria > Bacillati > Actinomycetota > Actinomycetes > Streptosporangiales > Thermomonosporaceae > Actinomadura > Actinomadura sp. RB99. Next base: position 104,721 of record NZ_JABMCA010000023.1, read on the forward strand.
GGAACGCGCGCATCGACGGGGTGTCGAGCCGGTCGTCGAGCTCGGGGATGCCGAGGAGCTGGAAGCAGAGCGCGGGGCCGCCGCGGTCGCGGGCCAGCAGCGCGGTCGCGGCGGACAGGCCGCCGCCGGCGCTCTCGCCGCCCACCGCGAGCCGGCCGGGGTCGATGCCGAGGTCGGCGGCGTTGGCGGCGGTCCAGGTCAGCGCGGCGTAGCAGTCCTCCAGGCCGGCGGGGAACGGGTGCTCGGGCGCGAGCCGGTACTCCACCGACAGCACGACCGCGCCGACCTCCGCGGCGATGCACAGCGCGTCGTCGTGGGAGGCGTCGACGCTGCCGAGGACGAACCCGCCGCCGTGGATGTAGAGCAGGCCGGGCAGCCGCCCGCCGGCCCCCGCCGGGGTGAAGATCCGCACCGGCACCGCCGGCGCGCCGCCGGGCCCGGGGACGGCGACGTCGCGGACGTCGACCGGGACGGGCGGCTCGTACCGGGGGTGCGCGGCGAGGAGCCGGTCGTCGGCGTCCCGCATCGCTGCGGGGTCGGTCAGCGTGATCTCGGGGATCATGGAGATCCACGGGGCGAGCTCCGGGTCGAAGGCGTACGTCACGTTCCGGCTCCTCTCGGCGGCCGACCACCAGTTTCGTCGCGGTCGGCGGTCCCGCCCAGCCGCCGACCGGCGGGGATCGCGGACCGGAATCCGCCGATCGTCGGGTGGCGTACGATCCGTCCATGAAGGGGCTGCTCCTGCGGTTGTCGGGGCTGGACGCCGACGCGGAGAACGCCGTCCGGGTGATCGGCTTCTTCGACCGGCTGATCGCGGGACGCGCGAGCCCGCACGCCCTGGTGCGCGCCACCGCGACGCTCGCCGAGTGCCCCGCCGGGCTGGCCGACCCGGCGCGCGGGATCTCGCTGCGCTCGGAGCCGGGCGCCGCGCCGGGGGAGGCGGCGGGGGAGCGGGCCGTCCGGGAGTTCGCAGAGACCGGCATCGTGTGGCTGGAGCGGCCGGGCGCGCCGCTGCCGCTGGACGAGATCGTGCTGGAGCGGTTCGCCTTCGCCGCGACGGTGCTGCTGGAGCGCGAGCGCGACGAGCGGGACGACGCCGCCCTGGTGGACCTGGTCGTGGCGGCGGACGCCGCGGAGGCCGACCGGTGCCGCGCGCTGCGGGCGATGCGGTTCGAGCCGTCCGCGCCGCTGCACGTTCTGGCCGTCGCGGGCGGCGACGCGGCGGCGGTCCTCGGCGTCCTCGGCCGGGACGCGCGCGCCGCGGTGCTCGGGCACGTGCACGCCGTCCTGGCGCGGGACGTCCCGGCGGACCTGGAGGACCGGACGCCGGACGGGACGCGGATCGGGGTCGGGCCCGCGCTGCCGGGCGCCGAGGCGCCGGACGCGTGGCGGCTGGCCCGGTCGGCGCTGCGGTTCACGACCCTCGGCGACGGCCTGCCGACCGTGGTGCGCCACGACCGGCTCGGCGGGCTCGCCGCGATCGCCGCGCGGCTGCGGCCGGAGGACATCGCCCGGGTCGCGGACGTGGCGGCGCTCGACCGGCTCGCCGCCGAACCGCACGGCGGCGACGTCCTCGCGGTGCTGGTCGCGTTCTGCGCGACGGGCTCGACCCGCAAGGCCGCCGCCCGCGTGCACCGCCACCACAGCACGATCGCGGCGCGGCTGTCGCACGCGGAACGGCGGCTCGGATTCTCCTTCCAGGCGCCCGGCGGGCGGCTGCGGCTGGACCTGGCGCTGCTGCTGCGCCACCTGAGGGACGAACCCGGCTGAGTCCCGGTTAACAGATCTGTGTCCTGACTTTTCTTGCCATATTGATCACCCGTAGGCAGCCTCTTCTGATGTGACCCCATCCACGACGGAAGTCGCGGGCTTCCTGCGTCGGTGGCTAGGCCGCCGCGCAGCGGGCCGGCCCGGCCCGATGCAGGATGTTCAAGGCCCCGACGTGGTCGGCGTTGCCGGCGAACCCGCACACGGTGCACTCGAATCTTGCTTGGGTGAGGCGGTTCTGCCCAGCGACGTGCCCGCATCCCCCGGCGAAAGGCGGACAGGTCCGGGAGGTGTTGCGGGCGTCCACCAGGATCACCCGGCGGCCGGCGCTTTCAGCCTTGTCCGCCAGGATTCTCAGGAACTGCCCCCAACCCGCGTCAAGAATGCTCTTGTTCAGACCCGCTTTGGCAGCGGCGCCGTTCGGCAGGTACGCCCCTTCGTGTTCGGGTGCGGGCTTGGGCACAGGAGCCCTCGTCATGCCCGCGGTGTTGAGCTTCTCGCAGGCGATCATGTCGTGGTCGCGCGCCAGCTCCAGTGCGGTCTTGTGGTGATGGTCGAGTCGCTGACGCCGAATCTTGGCGTGCAGCCTGGCGACCTTGCGAGCCGCCGCCCGGTGCCTCTTGGTGCGCCGGCGGGTGCGTCGGGGGAATGTCGCCAGGTGGCGCTGCGCTTCGGCAAGTTCCTCGGCCATCGACGTGAAGAAGCGCGGGTTGTGGACGCGCTCGCCCTTGGAGGTGGTGAGCAGATACGTCACGCCCATGTCGATGCCGACGACCGAGCCAGTAGGTGCAAGGGGCTCGGTAGGCACGTCGTCACAGGACAGCACCACGAACCAGCGGCGCCCCTCACGCTTGACACTGATGGTTTTCACTCGTCCGACGACGGGTCGGTGCCGGTGCACCCGAATGTGCCCGACGCCTTGCAGCCGGACACGGGTCTGGGGGTCCTGGGGCGTGGAATCCCAGCGGCATCCGTCACCGTCTTTGGGGAACTCCACCGTGTCGAAATGCCCGACGCCCTTGAACCTCGGGTAGCCGGGCGTCTGGCCGGTCTTGACGCGGCGGAAGAACGCCTCGAACGCCCGGTTCAACCGCCGCAATGTGGCCTGCTGAGACGAGAACGACCACCGCCCTTGACGTTGGGGATCGAACGCCCGGATCTCCTTCAGTTGCGCCGACTGATCCCCGTACCGGACTCTCGTCTTGGAAACGTGCCGGTAGGCCTCCCGCCGCTCCTGCAATGCTCCGTTATAGAGCGAGCAATGATCGGCAAGCATCTCCCGCAACGCCTGTTCTTGGCGGGCGGTGGGCCGGAGAAGGAACTTGTACGCCCGTCTCAAGGCCAGCCACCCTCCCCCCACGGCAACAACAACACGGTAGACGCAATGCGTGTTCATCCGCATACGGATCGAATCTTTCGGGGTCGGGCGGATGGCCAGCCGCTTCTTGTAGACGCCCATGAGGCGGTTCCGTCCACGTGTGCAGGCGCCGGTCCCCATGAGAAGGTCACGATGGGATCCCTCCAGCCGACCGTTCCCGCTTCGGTTCCGCCGCCCCCACCGCCGGGCGAGCGGCTGAGCGACGGGGGGTGCGCGTGAGCTTCTCCGACTACCTCGCCGACCGGTGGCCGACGATCGCGCGGGAGATGGCCGAGCACGCCGAGGTGGTGCTGATCGCCGTCGGCATCGCCGCGGTGGTCGGGATCGGCCTCGGCATCGCGGTGGAGGGCCGGCCGCGGCTGAGCCGGCTCGCGCTCGGCGTCACCGGCACGATGCTGACCGTCCCGTCGCTGGCGCTGTTCGGGCTGCTGATCCCGCTGTTCGGGCTGGGCCTGGCACCGACGATCACGGCGCTCGTGCTGTACGCGGTGTTCCCGATCCTGCGCAACACGATCACCGGCCTGGAGTCGGTGCCGGGCGCGGTCGAGGAGGCCGCCCGCGGCATGGGGATGGGCCGCGCGAGCCGGCTGCTGCGGATCCGGCTGCCGCTGGCCTGGCCGGTCGTGCTCACCGGCGTCCGGGTCGCCACGATCATGACGGTCGCGATCGCCGCGATCGCCGCCGCCGTCGCCGGCCCCGGGCTCGGCGAGCTGATCTTCGGGGGGCTGTCGCGGATCGGCGGCGCGAACGCGCTGAACGACACGCTGGCCGGCACGCTCGGCGTCGCGCTGCTCGCGCTCGCCCTGGACCTGCTGTTCGCCGCGGTGGCGCGGCTGACCACACCGAGGGGCATGCGATGACGGAGATGATCCGGCTCGACGGCGTCACCAAGCGCTACCCGGGGCAGGACGCCCCGGCCGTCGACGGGCTCACGCTGAGCGTCCGGGAGGGCGAGATCGTCGTGCTGCTCGGGCCGTCCGGCTGCGGCAAGACGACGACGCTGCGGCTCGTCAACCGGCTGATCGAGCCCACCGAGGGGCGCATCTTCCTCGACGGCGAGGACGTCACCCGGGTGAACCCCGACGAGCTGCGCCGCCGCATCGGCTACGTCATCCAGCAGGTCGGGCTGTTCCCGCACATGACGATCGCGGGGAACATCGGCCTCATCCCGCGCACCCTCGGCTGGGACAGGAAGCGCGTCCGCGCCCGCGTCGACGAGCTGCTCGACATGGTCGGCCTGGACCCGGGGACGTTCCGGGGCCGCTACCCCAAGGAGCTGTCGGGCGGGCAGCAGCAGCGGGTCGGGGTGGCCCGCGCGCTCGCCGCCGACCCGCCCGCGATGCTGATGGACGAGCCGTTCGGCGCGCTCGACCCCATCACGCGGGAGCGGCTGCAGGACGCGTTCCTGGAGCTGCAGGCGCGGATCGGCAAGACGATCGTGCTGGTCACGCACGATCTGACGGAGGCGCTCAAGCTCGGCGACCGGATCGCGATGCTCGGCGAGCACGCCCGGCTCGTCCAGTACGACACGCCCGCGGCGATCCTCGCCGAGCCCGCGGACGCGTTCGTGGCGTCGTTCGTCGGGGCGGGCGCGGCGATGCGGCGACTAAGGCTGGTCGAGGTCGGGTCGATCGGGCTGGTGCCGGTCGAGGCGGTCGGCGCCGTGTCGACGAGCGTGCGCGCGGACCAGAGCCTGTACGAGGCGCTCGACGCGATGCTGCGGGCCGGCCACGAGGGCGCGGTCGTGCTGGACGAGGACGGGCGGCCCGCCGGCGCCGTCTCCTGGTCGACCATCGTGCGGGAGACGCCGAGCGGCGGCGGGTCACCGCCCGCCGGGCCGCCGTCCGAGGCGTCCGAGGCGTCCGGCGGGCCGCACGCCGGGCCGCCGTCCGGCGAGCGGCCGCTGACGGAGGCGCCGGGCCGGGAGAGCGGCCGCCGATGAGCGTCACCGCGATGCTCGACGGCCGTCCCGACGGCCCGCGCGGCGGCCGGCCCGCGCGGGACGAGACCGCCGGGGACAGGGGGCCGCGCTCCGCCACCGGGATGATCGCGACGCCCGTCGTCCTCGTCGTGGCGACCGCCGCCCTCTTCGCCTACCTGCACGGACGGCACCTCGACGCGATCGAGAAGCGCTCGATCAACCGGGACGTGATCACCCAGCGGTTCGTCGAGCACATCGAGCTGGTGGCGGCGTCGACGGCCCTCGTCCTCGCGATCGCGATCCCGCTCGGCGTGCTGCTGACCCGGCCGGGGCTGCGGCCCCTGGCGGCGCCGTTCCTCGCGCTGGCAAACGTCGGGCAGGCCGTCCCGTCCATCGGGGTGCTGGTGCTGCTCGCCGTCACGGTCGGCATCGGCTTCCAGAAGGCGGTGATCGCGCTCATCCTCGTGTCCGCGCTGCCCGTGCTCCGCAACACCATGGTGGGGCTGCAGGGCGTCGACCGCTCGCTGATCGACGCCGGGCGCGGCATCGGGCTGTCCCGGACGGCGGTGCTGCTGCGCGTGGAGCTGCCGCTCGCCGTGCCGGTGATCCTCGCCAGCGTCCGGGTCGCGGTGATCCTCAACGTCGGGAGCGCGACGCTCGCCGCGTTCACCAACGCGGGCGGCCTCGGCGACCTCATCAACACCGGCATCGCGCTGAACCGGACCCCGATCCTGCTCACCGGCAGCGTCCTGACCGCCGTGCTGGCGATGGCGGCGGACTGGCTCATCGGCATCGTCGAGCACTACCTGCGCCCGCGCGGCATCTGAATCCCCCTGAGGAGAGTCACCATGCGCCTGCTCCCCATCGTCGCCTCCGTCGCCGCCGTCGGCCTGACCGCCGGGTGCTTCAGCTCGTCCGGCACCGGTGCCAAGGCGGGCAGCCTGGCCAAGGGCAACTCGCTGAAGGGCGCCACCGTCACGGTCGGCGGCAAGGAGTTCACCGAGCAGCTCGTCCTCTGCCAGATCACGGCGCTGGCGCTGCGGTCGGCGGGCGCGACCGTCAAGGAGAAGTGCGGGCTGCAGGGCAGCAACACCACGCGCGCCGCGCTGACGTCCGGCAGCATCGACATGTACTGGGAGTACACCGGAACGGCCTGGATCAACTACCTGAAGAACACCAAGCCGCTCAACAACCCCACCGAGCAGTACCAGGCCGTCGCGCAGCAGGACCTCGGCAAGAACCACGTGAAATGGCTGGCCGCCGCGCCCGCCAACAACACCTACGCCATCGCCGTGAAGACGACGACGATGCAGCGGCTCGGCATCACGGACCTGTCCGGCTACGCCAAGCTGGCGCACACCGACCCGGCGAAGGCGTCCACCTGCGTGGCCAGCGAGTTCGCCGGGCGCAGCGACGGCTGGCCCGGGCTGCAGAAGGCGTACGGGTTCACGCTGCCGAAGTCGTCGGTCGCGACCCTCGCCGAAGGCGCCATCTACGACGCCATCGGCAAGGGGAAGCCGTGCGACTTCGGGGAGGTCGCGACGACCGACGGCCGCATCAAGGCGCTCGGCCTCACCTCGATCCCCGACGACAGGAAGTTCTTCCCCGTCTACAACCCCGCGCTGACCGTGCGCGACGCGGTCGACAAGGACCATCCGGCCATCGAGAAGATCATGAATCCGATCGCGGCGGCGCTCACCGACTCCGTCCTGCAGACCCTCAACGGCGAGGTCGACATCAGGGGCAAGGAGCCCACCGACGTCGCGCAGACCTGGCTCCAGTCGAAGGGGTTCATCGGCAAGTAGGGGCGCCGGAAGCGGGCAGGACACCAGGGTGGCCGAGTCCGCGTGACCGCGGGGAGGGACCAGGGATGAAACCGTTCGCGTCGTCGGCCGACCTGGCGGAGAAGGAGCGGAGCCTGGAGGTGCTGGCGGACGGCGTCTACGCGCTGACCGCCGAAGGCGATCCGAACGTCGGCGCGGTCGAGGCCGAGGACTTCGTCGTGTGTTTCGAGGCGCTCGCCACGCCGGTGGCGGCGCGCGAGTGGCTGTCGATGCTGCGCGAGCACACCGACAAGCCCGTCCGGTACCTGGTGCTGTCGCACTACCACGCGGTGCGGGTGCTGGGCGCGAGCGCGTTCGGCGCCGACGTCATCGTGGCGCACGAGAAGACCCGCGAGCTGGTCGCCGAGCGCGGGCGGCAGGACTGGGAGTCGGAGCTCGGGCGGATGCCGCGGCTGTTCAAGGAGCCGGCGTCGATTCCCGGCCTGACGTGGCCGACGGCGACGTTCAGCGACCGGTTCACCATCCAGCTCGGCGGCGACCGCGGCGAGCTGGTGCTGCGGTACTGCGGGCGCGGGCACACCGAGGGCGACATCGTGGCGTGGCTGCCGAAGCACAAGGTGCTGTTCGCCGGTGACCTCGTGGAGGCGCAGGCGGCGCTCTACACCGGGGACGCCTTCCACCGGGACTGGGCGTCGGGGACGCTGGACCGGGTCGCGGCCCTGGGCGCCGAGGCGCTGGTGGGCGGCCGCGGCGCGGTGGCGGCCGGCCGGGAGGCGGTGGACGCGGCGATCGGGCAGACGCGGCACTTCCTTCAGGTGATGATCCGCGAGGTGACGGCCGTGCAGGGGCGCGGCGGGACGCCGAAGGAGGCGTTCGAGGCGGTCCACGCCGAGCTGGAGCCGGAGTACGGGCGGTGGCCGATCTTCGAGCACTGCCTGCCGTTCGACGTGTCCCGGCTGTGGGACGAGCTGTCCGGCGTCGAGCGCCCCGCCATCTGGACCGCCGAGCGCGACCGGGCCGTCTGGGATGAGCTCCAGGGCTGACCCGGCACCGGCCGGGCCGGACGCACCGGCCGACGCACCGGACGCGCCGGTCGTCGTGGCCGGGGCCGGGCCGGTGGGCCTGGTCGCCGCGCTGCTGCTGGCGAGGGCCGGCGTGCCCGCGACCGTCCTGGAGGCCGCGGACCGGTGCGAGCCGGCAGGGTCCAAGGCGATCTGCTTCCAGCGCGACGTCCTCGACGTCCTGGACCGCGTCGGCTGCGCCGAGCGGATGATCGCGCGCGGCGTCACCTGGACGACCGGCCGCACCTACTACCGCGGCACCGAGCTGTTCGCGGTCACTTTCCCCGGCACCGGGCGCGGCGACGTCCCGCCCTGGATCAACATCTCGCAGGCCGAGGTCGAACGGTACCTGCGCGACCTGGCGGACGCCGAGCCGCTGGTGGACGTCCGGTACGGGCACCGCGTCACCGGCCTCCACCAGGACGAGGACGGAGTGCGGGTCCGCGCGGAGACCCCGGACGGCGAGACCTCCGTCGCCGGAACCCATCTGATCGGGGCGGACGGGCCGCACAGCGCGGTCCGCCGGCTCCTCGGCGTCGGGTTCCCCGGCCGCTCGTTCGACGACCGGTTCCTCATCTGCGACGTCCGCGCCGACCTGCCCTTCCCGAACGAGCGCCGGTTCCACTTCGACCCCGCGTGGAACCCCGGCCGGCAGGTGCTCGTGCACCAGTGCCCCGACCGGACGTGGCGGATCGACTGGCAGATGCCCGCCGGCTACGACTTCGAGGCCGAGCGCGCCTCCGGGGCGCTGGGCGCCCGCATCCGGGAGATCACCGGCGACGCCCCCTACGAGATCGTGTGGGCGTCGGTGTACCGCTTCCACCAGCGGTGCGCCGAGACGTTCCGCCGCGGCCGGGCGTTCCTGGCGGGGGACGCGGCGCACCTGTACGCGCCGTTCGGGGCGCGCGGGCTGAACTCCGGCGTCCAGGACGCCGAGAACCTCGCCTGGAAGATCGCGTTCGCCCGCCGCGGCCACGGCTCCGAGCTCCTCCTCGCGAGCTACGACACCGAGCGCCGGGCGGCCGCGCAGGAGAACCTCGCGGTCACCACCCGCACGATGGAGTTCCTCGTCCCCCACACCGACGAGGAGAGGGAACGGCGGCGGACCGCTCTGGACGCCGCGCTCACCGACCCCGGCGCGCGCGCCCGCATCGACTCGGGCAAGCTCGCCGAACCGTACTGGTACCTGGACTCGCCGCTGACCACCCCGTCCGGGCCCGCCGACGGGTTCCCGCGCGCCGCCGGGGCCGCCCGCCCGCCGGTCCCCGGCGTCCTCTGCCCCGACGGCCCCTGCATCGCCGGCGGGCGCGCGACCCGGCTGCGGCGGCTGTTCGGCACGGGGTTCGTCGCCCTGGCCGCCGCCGGGGAGCGGTGCGACCGGATCCGCGCGTCGGCGGCCGGCGTCCCCCTCGCGGTCCACGCCCTGGACGCGATCGACGCCTCCGGCGCCGTCCGGGCCGCGCTGCGGGCGGGCCCCGACACCGTCCACCTCGTCCGTCCCGACGGCCACCTCGCCGCCGTCCTCCCGGCCTTCGACCCCGGCGCGTTCACCGCGGCGCTGCTCCGCGCCTGCGGCCGCCCCTGACCGCACCCGCTCCCGCCTGGGGTCGTACGGGAAAGGGGGGCGGGAGTTTCACAGGCGCCGGGTCCATTCGGTAACCTCGGACACGGGCCGAGAGGCGCTGCAACGGACGCGCGGGCGTCCGCCACGCTCGGCCCGAGACCGGAACACGCAAGGGCGCCTCCCAACGACACGGGAGGTGGCTGGTGGGCATGACCGAAGAGCTGCGCGGGCTTCTGGACGAGCGGATCGTGGTGCTCGACGGGGCGTGGGGCACGATGCTCCAGGGCGCCGGGCTCACCCCCGAGGACTACCGGGGCGAGCTCATCGGCGGCGACCACGAGAAGGACGTCACCGGCGACCCCGACCTGCTGAACCTCACCCGCCCCGACGTGATCCTGGACGTCCACCGGCAGTACCTCGAGGCCGGCGCCGACGTCACGACCACGAACACCTTCACCGCGACCAGCATCGGGCAGGCGGACTACGGGCTGGAGGGCCTGGTCCGCGAGATGAACGTGCAGGGCGCCCGGCTCGCCCGGCAGGCGGCCGACGAGTACGGGAACCGGTTCGTCGCCGGGTCCGTCGGCCCGCTCAACGTCACCCTGTCGCTGTCGCCCCGCGTCGAGGACCCGGCCTACCGCGCCGTCACCTTCGACCAGGTCAAGGCCTCCTACGCGGAGCAGATCGCGGGCCTCGCCGAGGGCGGCGTCGACCTGCTGCTGATCGAGACGATCTTCGACACGCTGAACGCGAAGGCCGCCATCGCCGCGGCCCGCGAGGTCGCCCCCGAGCTGCCGCTGTGGATCTCGGTGACGATCGTCGACCTGTCCGGCCGGACGCTGTCCGGGCAGACCGTCGAGGCGTTCTGGCGCTCGATCGAGCACGCCGAGCCGCTGGTCGTCGGCGTGAACTGCTCGCTGGGCGCCGAGGAGATGCGCCCGCACGTCGAGGAGCTCGCGCGCCTCGCCGACACCTACACCGCCTGCCACCCGAACGCGGGCCTGCCGAACGCCTTCGGCGGCTACGACCAGACGCCGGACGAGATGGGCGTCAAGCTCGGCGACTTCGCCGCGGCCGGCATGGTCAACGCCGTCGGCGGCTGCTGCGGCACGGGCCCCGCGCACATCGCCCGCATCGCCGGCGCGGTGCGCGGCAGCGCCCCGCGCGAGGTCGCCGCGCCCGGCGCCGCGACCCGCTTCAGCGGCCTGGAGCCGTTCGAGATCGGCCGGGACACCGGCTTCGTCATGATCGGCGAGCGCACCAACGTCACCGGCTCCAAGCGGTTCCGCAAGCTCATCGAGGCGGGCGACCACCAGGGCGCCGTGGACGTGGCGCTGGAGCAGGTGCGCGGCGGCGCCAACCTCCTCGACGTCAACATGGACGCCGACCTGCTCGACAGCGAGCGGGAGATGACCACGTTCCTCAACCTGATCGCGACCGAGCCCGAGGTGGCCCGCATCCCGATCATGGTGGACAGCTCGCGGTGGAGCGTGCTGGAGGCCGGGCTGAAGACCGTCCAGGGCAAGGGCGTCGTCAACTCGATCAGCCTCAAGGAGGGCGAGGAGCCCTTCCTGGAGCAGGCCCGCCGCATCCGCGACTTCGGCGCCGGCGTCGTCGTCATGGCGTTCGACGAGCAGGGCCAGGCCGACACCGCCGACCGCAAGGTGGAGATCTGCGGCCGCGCCTACGACCTGCTCACGCAGCGGGCCGGGTTCGCGCCCGAGGACATCATCTTCGACCCGAACGTGCTGGCCGTCGCGACCGGCATCGCCGAGCACAACGGCTACGCCAAGGCGTTCATCGACGCGCTGCCGCGGATCAAGGAGCGCTGCCCCGGCGCCCGCACCAGCGGCGGCATCTCGAACCTGTCGTTCTCGTTCCGTGGCAACGAGGTCGTCCGCGAGGCGATGCACTCGGCGTTCCTGTTCCACGCGGTGAAGGCCGGGCTGGACATGGGCATCGTCAACGCCGGGCAGCTCGCCGTCTACGAGGACATCCCCGCCGACCTGCTCGAACTCGTCGAGGACGTGCTGTTCGACCGGCGCCCGGACGCCACCGACCGGCTCGTGTCGTTCGCCGAGAACGTCAAGGGCAAGGGGACGCGCCGCGAGGTCGACCTGTCCTGGCGGGACGCGCCGGTGGAGCAGCGGCTGTCGCACGCCCTCGTGCACGGGATCGTCGACTTCATCGAGGAGGACACCGAGGAGGCCCGGCAGAAGCTGCCGCGCCCGCTCGACGTCATCGAGGGCCCGCTGATGGACGGCATGAAGGTCGTCGGCGACCTGTTCGGGTCCGGCAAGATGTTCCTGCCGCAGGTGGTCAAGAGCGCCCGCGCGATGAAGCGCTCGGTGGCCTACCTGGAACCGTTCATGGAGGCCGAGAAGGAGAAGGCGCTGGCCGAGGGCCGCGTCCAGGACGACCGCGGCCAGGGCAAGATCGTCCTCGCGACGGTCAAGGGCGACGTGCACGACATCGGCAAGAACATCGTCGGCGTCGTCCTCGGCTGCAACAACTACGACGTGGTCGACCTCGGCGTGATGGTGCCCGCCGCGAAGATCCTCGACACCGCGATCGCGGAGGGCGCCGACGCGGTCGGGCTGTCCGGGTTGATCACCCCGTCGCTGGACGAGATGGTGTCGGTCGCCACCGAGATGCAGCGCCGGGGGATGAACCTGCCGCTGCTGATCGGCGGCGCCACCACCTCCCGCCAGCACACTGCGGTGCGGATCGCGCCCGCCTACGACCAGACGACCGTGCACGTGCTGGACGCCTCCCGCGTCGTCGGGGTCGTCTCGGACCTGCTCGACCCCGAGCGCGCCGACGCGCTGGCGATCTCCAACGCCGAGGAGCAGCAGCGGCTCCGCGAGCAGCACGAGAAGAAGCAGCGCGCGCCGATGCTGACGATCGAGCAGGCCCGCGCGAACCGCGAGACCGTGCCCTTCGACGACCTGCCCGTGCCCGCCTTCACCGGGGTGCGCGTCCTCGAGCCCGGTCTCGAGGAGCTGCGCGCGATGATCGACTGGCAGTTCTTCTTCCTCGCCTGGGAGCTGAAGGGCAAGTACCCGGCGATCCTCGACCAGCCGGTCGCGCGCGAGCTGTTCGACGACGGCAACAGCCTGCTCGACAAGATCATCGCGGACGGGCTGCTGCGCGCCCGCGGCGCCTACGCGTTCTGGCCCGCGCACTCCGACGGCGACGACATCGTCCTCGACACCGAGGACGGGACGCGGTTCCCGATGCTGCGGCAGCAGACCGCCAAGCCGGCGGGCCGCCCCAACCGGTGCCTGGCCGACTACATCGCCCCGGCGGGAGACCACCTCGGCGGGTTCGCGGTCACGGTGCTCGGCGCGGAGCAGCTCGCCGCGCAGTTCGAGGCCGACAACGACGACTACCGGTCGATCATGGTGAAGGCGCTCGCGGACCGGCTCGCCGAGGCGTTCGCCGAGTACGCCCACCTCCAGGCGCGGCGCGACTGGTTCGAGCCGGACGCCGACCCGAAGCTGGAGGACCTGCACGCCGAGCGGTTCCGCGGCATCCGCCCCGCGCTCGGCTACCCGGCGAGCCCCGACCACAGCGAGAAGAAGGACCTGTTCGAGCTGCTCGGCGCGGACCGCCTCGGCATCGGGCTGACCGAGTCGTACGCGATGACGCCGGCCGCCAGCGTCAGCGGGCTGATCTTCGCGCACCCGTCCGCGCGGTACTTCACCGTCGGGCGGATCGGCCGCGACCAGACCGAGGACTACGCGGCGCGGCGCGGGCTCGCCCTTCCCGAAATCGAGCGGTGGCTGCGCCCGAATCTCGCCTACGAAACGGAATGAGCTGCGGCGACGGCCGCCATGCTGTCCTGATCCGGCCAATGTCCCGCGGCGCGGGAGTGCCTTTCGTCCGGTAATCGAAATGACCCGGTAAAGGGCCGCGGATTACCATGGCCCGCGTGTCGGTTGCGCTGGCTGCCCGGGCGGTCCCGAGGAAGTGGAGCACCCCGCGCTGGCTGTGGACGGTGCTGGCGGCGGCCGTCGGGCTCGCGGTGCTGTCCTGGCTGGCGGCCACGGCGGTGCTGGTCGGAAGCCGGTCGGCGGTGTCGTCAGTGAAGGACGGCGGCGTCCCCGCCTACGTCAGCGCCCGCACCGCGCACGCCGCGCTGTCGGACGCCGACCGGGCCGCGTGGCAGAGCTTCCGCTCCGGCGCGGCACAGCTCATCGGCCCCGGCCAGCGGTTCCGGGACGACCTGACGACGGCCGGCGACAATCTCGCGCACCTCGCCGAACTCGATTTCGGCGGCGCCGCCGGACGGGATCTGCTGCGCGCCGTGAACGCGCAGGTCGTCACCTATCAGGGGCTCGTGGAACAGGCCGACGCCACCTATCGGGAAGGGCTCGAAAAACTCGGGTACGCCTATCTCGGCTACGCCTCCGACCTGCTGCACGGCGACGGCGGGCTGCTCTCCCGGATCGACGAGATCGCGCGGCGGGACCTGCGCGGCATCGACGACCGGCGGGATTCGGCCTGGGCCCGCGGCGGCCTCGCGCTCGGCACCGCCGCCATCGGCGCGGTCCTGCTCGCCGTCCTCGGCTACGCGCAGGTGTCGATGGCGCGGCGGTTCCGGCGGTTGCTCAACCTGCCGCTGGCCGCCGCGAGCGTCCTGCTGGTCGGGCTGCTCGTCTGGACGTCCCTGACGTTCCTGCACGTCGACCACGCCTTCGCGGACGCGTCCGACCACAGAGTGCCCGCCTTCGACCGGACGCTGCGGGCGCAGATCCGCGACGCGGACGCCGGGTCCGGCGCGCTCCGCGCCGGACGCACCGCGCCGCAGGGCGGCGGCCTCGACGTCGCCGCGGCGGACAAGGCGCAGCGCCCCCTGGAGGCGAAGCTGTCCGACGCCACCGACACCCGCGGCCTGGACGCCGGCCTGCCGCTGCTGTCGCTGGCCGTGGCGGGGCTCTCCGCCCTCGGCCTGTGGATCCGGCTCCGCGAATACAGGAGATGACCGTGCGACTGCTGGCAGCGCTCCTCCTGCTCTGCGCGTTCACCACCGTGTCCTGCGGCGGCGCCGGCTCCGCGCAGAGCGTCACGGTGCTCGGCTCGTGGACGGGCGCCGAGGGCGACGCGTTCCGCGAGGTGCTGGCCGGCTTCGAGAAGAGCACCGGCATCCACGTCGACTACACGGGCACCCGCGACGCCCGCGCCATCCTCGCCAGCGAGCTGCACGACGGCACGCCGCCCGACACCGCCGTCCTCGCCACGCCCGGCGACCTGCGCACCTACGCCGCCGCCGGGGAGCTGGCGCCGGTCGGCGGCGCGCAGCAGGGCATCGGCGGCGACCTGACCGGCGCGACCGGCCCGGACGGCGTCCGCCGCCCCTACGGCATCGTCGTCAAGGCGGCCGTGAAGGGCCTGATCTGGTACGCCCCGCGGACCCTGCCGGCGGCGACGCGGGCGCGGCTCGCGCAGCCGATCGGGTCCTTCGCCGACCTGGCGAGGATCGCGTCCGGCGCGGCGGCGAAGCCCTGGTGCCTCGGCCTGGAGGACACGTCCAACTCGGGCTGGCCGGGCACCGACTGGATCGAGGACGTCGTGCTGCACGAGTCCGGCGCCGCCGTCTACGACCAGTGGGTGTCCGGCGATCTGGAGTGGACGTCGGACCCGATCCGCAAGGCGTGGCGGACGTTCGGGAGCGTGGTGGCCGGCACCCGCTCCGGCACGGACGCCATCCTGCTCACCGGCTACGGCAAGGCGGGCGCGCCGATGTTCGCGAACCCGCCGGGCTGCCTGTTCGACCACGAGGCGTCGTTCATCACCGCCTTCTACGGGCAGACGTCCGGCCGCCCGCAGGCGGGACGCGACTACGACTTCGTGCCGTTCCCGGGAGGGCGGGCGGTGGAGATCGGCGGCGACCTGCTCGGCATGTTCCGCGCCACGCCGGCCGCCCGCAGGCTCGTCGCGTACCTGACGACGGCGAAGGCCCAGGAGGCGTGGATCAAGCGCCCGGGGAGCGGCGCGTTCTCGCTCAACCGGTCCGTCCCGCCGGGCGACTACCCGGATCCGCTGTCGCGGCGGATCGCGCAGACCCTGGCGAGCGCGGGGACGGTCCGCTTCGACGCCTCGGACTCGATGCCGACCGTGATGGCCGCCGCGTTCGACCACGCCGTCCTGGAGTACGTCACCGACCCCACCGCGCAGCGCCTCGACCGGATCCTGCGCTCGCTGGACCAGGTCCGCTGCACGACCGGCTCCGCCTCCGCGCCGCCCCGCAACTGCTGACCGGCGGGTCGCCGGGCCCGCCCGCGAGGGACGGCCCCGGCGTCCGCCCGCGCCGTCAGGCGCTCGGGCCCGTGATGGTGACCGCCGGGCTGACGGTGAACGCCGCCGCGAAGGAGACGCTGGTGCCGGCCGCGATTCCGCAGCCCCCACCGTAGCCGACGGCGCCCTGCCCGGTCCGCAGCACCGAACCGCTGTTGGTGTAGGTGGCGTTGAGGCTGCTCAGTGTGAAGGCGCACGAGTTGTTCATGATGAAGATGTAGCCGACGGTCACTGCCAGGTCGGTCCGTCCCGCCGCGGCGTCGTAGTGCTGGGCCGTCAGGAGGTCGCCGGGCGCGGCGTTGGAGATGGCGATGGTCCACGGTACGCCCTGCGTGTCCGAGCAGGAGTCGGTGTAGCCGTTGGCGATCCTCCCCAGCCCGGCCGAACCCGCCGACTTGCTCGGCAGCGTCCCATCGAGGTGCATGGTGCGGCAGGTGACGGTCGTGCTTCCCGCTTTGACGGTCACGGTTCCGGAGTCGGCGTGGAAGACGCCGGACGCGTCCGGGTTCACGACCGTCCAGCCGGACGCGGCGGACGCGGGCGAGGCGGCGAGGAAGGGCAGGGCGAGGGCGGCCGCGGCGGCCACGGCGGTTCCGAGCTTGCGCATCGGTGGCGGATCCCTTCGGGGACGGCGATGGTCCCTTCTATGACCCCCGCGGGAGCGGGAACGTGACAGCCGGGTCCGCCTGCACGAGGGCCAGGGCGAGGTGGGCGAAGCGGTCGGCCACCTCGGCGGCGGTGAGCGGGCCGCCTTCGCGGAACCACACCGAGACGCCCGTCGCCATCGTGAGGATGCCGCGGACGGCCTCGGCCGGGTAGGGCGTGCCGAACGCGCCGGACGCGGCGCCCTCGTTCACGACGCGGTGGAACATCCGCTCGTGCTTGTCGCGCTTGGCGATGAGCAGGGCGCGCTCGCGCCGCTCGATGCTGTGCATCTCGCCGACGCCGAGCACGGCCTCGCGGCGCAGCTCGGTGTGCACGAGGACGTGCTCGCGGACGAGCCGGCGCAGCCGCACGGCGGGGTCGGGCGGGGCGTCGGCCAGGACGGCGGCGCAGCGGTCGATGAGGTGGTCGATGGTCCGGTGCATGATCGCCACGAGCAGGTCGTGCTTGGAGCCGAAGTAGTGGTAGAGCACCGCCGGGCTCATCCCGGCGCGGTCGGCGATGTCGCGGACGGACGTGCCGTTGAAGCCCTTCTCCGACATCGTCTCGACGGCCGCCGAGATGAGGATCCGGGTGCCGGGCGTGTCGGTCGGCCGGGACAGCGCGTCGCTCGACGTGGGTGTGACGTCGGCGGTGGTGCGGTGGGCCGGCGTGCCGCGCCCGCGGGACGCGCGCCGCGGTCCGGTGCCTGCGTCGTCGTCCACGACGATCCTCCTCTGGATTCCGCCCTGCATTCCAACGTACATTCGTTCAATGCCATCCCAGCCGGCAACCGGGAGTGTGACACCGTGACCGCACCCGTCCCCGATCCGCTGGCGGCGCTGACCGCCGCCCACCCGTCCAAGACCGCGATCATCGAGGGGGACCGGCGGCTGAGCTACGCCGCGTTCAACGCGCTGGTCAACCGCTACGCCAACGTGCTGGTGGGCCTCGGTGTCCGGGCCGGCACCAAGGTGGCCTGGTGCGGGCGCAACAGTACCGAGGTCGTCGCTCTGATCGCCGCGCTGCGCAAGGCCGGCGCGGTCGGCGTCCCGCTGAACTACCGGCTGAGCCCCGAGGAGGCGTCCTACGTCGTCGCGAACGCCGACAGCGCGCTGGTGCTGTTCGACGCGGAGCAGGCGCCGCAGCTGGGGCTCGCGGCGCGCGAGGTCGAGGGCGTCCGCGGCTGGCTGGCGTTCCGGAGCGGCGCCGGCGGGGTGCCGGACTGGGCGTCGGACCTGGACGCCGCCGCGGCCGCGAGCCCGGAGACCGAACCGGCCGCCGCGGGCGACGACCCGGCGGCGGGCACCGCGATGTTCTACACGTCCGGGACGACCGGCAAGCCGAAGGGCGTGGTGCGCGGGCAGCCGGACCCGGAGATCGTCATCGGGCTGGTGACGGAGATCGGCTACCGGCCCGACGACGTGTACCTGACGACCGGCCCGCTCTACCACTCCGGCCCGATGAGCTTCATGCTGATCGTCCAGCAGATGGGCGGGACCGTCGTGGTGATGCGCGACTTCGACCCCGAGCGCTGGCTGGAGCTGGTCGAGGAGCACGGGGTGACCGCGACGTTCTCGGCGCCGACCCCGATCCGGCGCGTGCTGGACCTGCCGGACGAGGTGATCGCGGCCCGCGACCTGTCGTCGCTGCGGCGGGTCATCGCCAACGCGGCGCCCTGGCCGTTCGAGCTGAAGCGCCGCTACGTCGAGAAGATCGGCGACGGGTCGCTGTTCGAGGTGTACGGGTCGACGGAGCTGGGCGTCGACACGATCCTGCGGCCGGAGGACCAGATGCGCAAGCCGGGCAGCTGCGGGCGGCCCGCGCCCGGCATCGAGATCGCGCTGTTCGACGACAAGGGCGGGCGCGTCGAGGAGCCGCAGGTGCCCGGCGACCTGTACGTGCGCAGCAAGGCGACGTTCGACGCCTACTACAAGGCGGACCGCAAGTTCGAGGACGCCCGGCTCGGCGAGTGGCTCACGGTCGGCGACATCGCCTACCGCGACGAGGAGGGCTTCTACTACATCTGCGACCGCCGCACCGACATGATCATCTCGGGCGGGATGAACATCTACCCGGCCGAGATCGAGGCGGTGCTGACCGCGCATCCGGCGATCGCGGACGCGGCCGTGTTCGGGATCCCGTCGCAGGAGTGGGGCGAGTCCGTGCACGCGGCGATCGTGCCGCACCCGGGCGCCGAGGCGTCCGACGCGGACCTGGACGCGTTCTGCCGCGAGCACCTCGCCTCGTACAAGGTGCCGCGCGGCTACGACCGGATCGCCGAGGTGCCGCGCAACCCGTCGGGCAAGGCGCTCAAGCGGCGGCTGCGCGACCCGTACTGGGAGTCGCAGGGGACCAGGATCGGCTGACCCGGGGCGGCTTCCCCGGGAGCCGCCTCCGGTGCCAAGCTGACCTGAGCAAGCGTTAGGGAGGGTGCGTGGACTTCGAGCTGCCCGCGGAGCTGACCCGGCTCCTGGCCGACCTCGACGCGTTCATCGAGCGGGAGATCGCGCCGCTGCAGGCGCAGGACGACAACGAGCGCTTCTTCGACCACCGCCGCGAGTACGCGCGGACCGACTTCGAGAACGGCGGCGTGCCGCGCCCGGAGTGGGAGGAGCTGCTCGGCGAGATGTTCCGGCGGGCCGACGCGGCCGGCTGGCTGCGCTACGGCCTGCCCGGGTCGCTCGGCGGCTCGGACGGCACCAACCTGGACATGGCGGTGATCCGCGAGCACCTCGCCCACAAGGGCCTCGGCCTGCACAACGACCTGCAGAACGAGTCGTCGGTCGTGGGGAACTTCCCGTTCGCCCACATGCTGCTGGAATTCGGGACGGACGAGCAGAAGGAGGAGTTCCTGCGGCCGATGCTCGCCCGCGAGAAGCGCATCGGCTTCGGGCTCACCGAGCCCGACCACGGCAGCGACGCGACCTGGATGGAGACCACCGCCGTCCGGGACGGCGGCGACTGGGTGATCAACGGCGCCAAGCGCTTCAACTCCGGCATGCACTCGGCCACCCACGACGTGGTGTTCGCCCGCACGTCCGGGAAGCCGGGCGACGCGCGCGGGATCACCGCGTTCTTCGTCCCGACCGACGCGCCGGGGTTCACCGTCGACTTCCACTGGTGGACGCTCAACATGCCCACCGACCACGCGGAGGTCACGATCCGGGACGTCCGGGTGCCGGACTCGGCGGTGTTCGGCGCCGAGGGCGAGGGGCTGGCGGTCGCGCAGACCTTCGTGCACGAGAACCGGATCCGGCAGGCCGCGTCCGGGGTCGGCGCGGGCCAGTACTGCATCGACCGCAGCGTCGAGTACGCGCGGGAGCGGGTGACGTTCGGGCAGCCGCTCGCCACTCGGCAGGCGATCCAGTGGCCGCTGGTGGAGCTGCAGACCGAGGCGGAGATGCTGCGCGGGCTCGTCCGCAAGACGGCGTGGGAGCTGGACCGGGTCCCGCACGTGCGGATCAGCGACAAGGTCTCGATGTGCAACTACCGCGCCAACCGGTTCGTGTGCGAGGCGGCCGACCGCGCGATGCAGGTGCACGGCGGCCTCGGCTACACCCGGCACACCCCGTTCGAGCACATCTACCGCCACCACCGCCGCTACCGGATCACCGAGGGCGCCGAGGAGGTCCAGATGCGCAAGGTGGCGGGCTACCTGTTCGGCTTCGCCGGCCCGAACAAGGCCGGCCGCGCCGAAAGGAAGGGCTGAGGCCGATGCCGGACGCGCGCGCCGCCGACCCCGGGCCGCCGGGGATCGACGCCGAGCGGGTGGGGGAGTGGCTGGCGACCCACGTCGGCGGGCTGACCGCCCCGGTCCGGTTCGCGCTGGTGTCGGGCGGCCGGTCCAACCTCACCTACCGGGTCACCGACGCGGCGGGCGCCGTTTACGCGCTGCGCCGCCCGCCGACCGGCGGCGTGCTGGAGACGGCGCACGACATGGGGCGGGAGTGGCGGTTCATCTCGGCGATGGCCGGGACCGCCGTCCCCGTCGCGCCCCCGCTGGCGTTCTGCGACGACGCCGCCGTCACCGGGGCGCCGTTCTACGTGATGGGGTTCGTGGACGGGACCGTCCTCGCCGACCGCGCCGCCGCCGAGAAGCTGGCGCCCGAGGCGAGGGCGAGCGCGTGCGAGAACCTCGTGGACGTGCTCGCCGCACTGCACGCCCTCGATCCTCACGAGGTCGGGCTCGGCGACATGGTCCGCCGCACCGGCTTCGCCGAGCGGCAACTGCGGCGCTGGCGGCACCAGGCGCACCAGTCCGGCGCCGCCTACCTCCCGCTGCTCGACGAGGTGCACGACATGCTCGCCGCGCGCGTCCCGAAGCAGGGCACCGGCATCGTGCACGGCGACTACCGTCCGGGGAACCTCGCGTTCGGCCCCGACGGGACGGTCCGCGCCGTGTTCGACTGGGAGCTGGCGACGTCCGGCGACGCCCTCGCCGACCTCGGCTACACCGTCTCGACCTGGCAGGAGCCGGACGACCCGCCCGGCGCCGCGCCGCTCGGGCCGACGACCGTGCCCGGGTTCGCGTCCCGCGCCGACCTGGCCGGGCGGTACGCGCGGCTGTCGGGACGCGACCTGTCCGACCTGCCGTACTGGACGGCGTTCGCGCACTGGCGGTCGGCGTGCATCGGCGCCGGGGTGCAGGCCCGCTACCTCGCCGGTCACATGGCCGACGACGGCTACCTCGCGGAGGCCCGCGAGCGCGCGGCCCTCGGCGTCGAGCTGGCCGAGAAGGCCCGCGCCGGCCTGCGCGCGGACGAGATCTGACGAGCGGCGACGCTGACGAGTGGAGGCGACGAGATGACAGAGGACTACCGCGCCAGGGTGCGCGCGTGGCTGGCCGCGAACGCCCCCGGCCCGGTCGGCGGCCTGCCGCCCGAAGAGCAGCTGAGCGCGGCCAAGCGGTTCCAGGCGGCGCTGTACGAGGCGGGCTTCGCGGGCATCACCTGGCCGAAGGAGGCCGGCGGGCAGGGCCTCGGCACGGCCGAGCAGCAGATCTTCGCCGAGGAGGCCGCCGAGTACGACCTGCCGACCTACCCGTTCATCGTCAACATGGGCATGTGCGGGCCGACGCTGGTCGACATCGGCACCGCCGAGCAGAGGAGCCGCTACCTGCGCCCGCTGCTGAGCGGCGAGGAGATCTGGTGCCAGCTGTTCTCCGAGCCGGGCGCCGGGTCGGACGTGGCGAGCCTGCAGACCAGGGCCGCCCGCGACGACGGCGGCTGGGTGGTGAACGGGCAGAAGGTCTGGACGACGAACGCGCAGTGGGCCGACTTCGGCGCGCTGCTCGCCCGCACCGACCCCGACGTCCCGAAGCACGCGGGCCTCACCATGTTCATCGTGGACATGCGCGCGCCGGGGGTGACCGTCCGGCCGCTGAAGGACATGTCCGGCAAGGCGCCGTTCAACGAGGTCTACCTCGACGACGTGCGGATCCCCGCGGACGCCGTCATCGGCGAGGTCGGGCAGGGCTGGCGGGCGGCGATCACCATGCTCGGGCACGAGCGGGTGGCGATCGGCGGGTCCCGCCCGTCCCGCAACAGCGCGCTGACGTTCGACGCGGTGCTGGCCCTGGCCCGCCGGCAGGGCGCCACCGACGCCCCGGCGCACCGCGAGCGGCTCGCCGGGCTGTACGCGCACGAGCGCGCGCTTGAGCTGTTCAACGCGCGGCTGCGGCAGGAGGCGCAGGCGGGCCGCCCGCCGGGGGCGCGCGGCTCGGTCGGCAAGCTGGCCGGCGCGCTCCAGCTGCGCCGCGCCATCGAGGTCGCGGGGGAGCTGGCGGGCGCGGGCGCGGTCGCGTGGGAGCCCGGCGACCGGCACGGCGACGACCTCGCGCTGAGCATCAACTCGGCGCCCGCCACCGGCATCGCGGGCGGCACCAACGAGGTGCAGCGGAACATCATCGGCGAGCGCGTCCTCGGGCTGCCGAAGGAGCCGCAGGTGGACCGGGACGTCCCGTTCCGCGAACTCAAGGTCGGCACGCAGCGGACGGAGGACGCCCGATGAGGCTCGTTCTGGACCCCGAGCAGGAGGAGCTGCGGGCCACCGTCCGCAAGGTGCTGGCCGACCGGGCGCCGAGCGCGAAGGTCCGCGAGGCGATGGACTCCCCGGACGGGTTCGACCGGGCGCTCTGGCGCACGCTCGGCGACCTCGGCGTCCTCGGCCTGGTCGTGCCGGAGTCGTTCGGCGGCGCCGGCGCGGGCCACGTGGAGCGCGCCGTCGTCCTGGAGGAGCTCGGCGCCGCCCTGACGCCCGCGCCGTTCCTCGCCTCCGCCGTGCTCGCCACGGACGCGCTGCTCGCCCTCGACGACGTCGGCGCCGGCGGCGACCACCTGCCGCGGCTGGCCGCCGGCGAGCTGATCGGGACCGTCGCCGCCGCCGAGGACGGCGCCTGGGACCTCGCGGGCGGCGCGACCACGGCGGCCGAGCGCGACGGCCGCTGGGAGCTGACCGGCACCAAGACCCCCGTGCTCGCCGGCGACTCCGCCGACCTGCTCCTGGTCTACGCCCGCGCCCCCGGCGGACCCGGCTGGTTCGCGGTGGAGGGCGGCGCGCCCGGGGTCGCCCGCACGACCCTGACCGGGCTCGACCCGACGCGGCGGCTCGCGCGGATCGACTTCGCCGCGGCCCCCGCCCGCAGGCTGGTCAGCGCCGACCCCGGCGCCGCGCTGGAGACCGTCACCGGCCTCGCCGCCGTCGCGCTGGCCGCCGAGCAGGCCGGCGGGATGCGGCGCGCGATGGAGCTGACCGTCGACCACGCCAAGGCGCGGGTGCAGTTCGGCCGCCCGATCGGCTCCTACCAGGCGGTCAAGCACGGCTGCGCCGACATGTACAGCGCGTGGGAGCTCGCCGTGTCCGTCGTGCGGTACGCCGCCTGGACCGCCGACCGCGACCTGGCCGAACTGCCCACGGCCGCCGCGCTGGCGCAGACCTACGTCGGGCCCGCCTACTTCCGGACGGCGACGGACATGGTCCAGTTCCACGGAGGCATCGGCTACACCTGGGAGCACGACGCGCACCTGTACTACAAGCGCGCGAAGAGCTCCGAGCTGCTGTTCGGCCCCCCGAGCGCGCACCGCGCCCGCCTCGCCGACCAGCTCCAGATCTAGCGGCCTCCAGCTCTAGCGGCCCTCCAGGACGGCGCGGGCGGCGTTGTGGCCGGGGATGCCGCTCACGCCCCCGCCGCGCCGCGCGCCCGCGCCGCACAGCAGCAGGCGCGGGTGGGCGGTCTCGACGCCCCACCGCTCCGCCGTGCCCTCCGCGTAGGGCCAGGCGAGGTCGCGGTGGAAGATGTGGCCGCCCGGCAGGCCCGCGTCCCGTTCGAGGTCGACGGGCGTCTTCACCTCCAGGCAGGGCGCGCCGTCCGGCGCGCGGAGCAGGCAGTCCTCGATCGGCTCGGCGAGCACGGAGCCGAACGAGGCGAGCGTCGCGCGCAGCGCCTCGTCCCGCGCCCGCGCGGGATCGGCGCGGAACAGACGGGCGGGCATATGCAGGCCGAACAGCGTCAGCGTGTGCGCCCCGGACCGGCGCAGGTCCGCGCCCAGGATCGACGGGTCCGTCAGGGAGTGGCAGTACACCTCCGCCGGAGGGACGTCCGGGATCGTCCCGGCCGCCGCCTGCGCGTGGGCGGCGGCGAGCCGGTCGCGCCCCTCGTTGATGTGGAAGGTGCCGCCGAACGCCTCCTCGGGGCGGACCGACGGGTCGCGCAGCCGGGGCAGGCGGGCGAGCACCATGTTCACCTTGAGCTGCGACCCTTCGGGCGGATCCTGCGGTGCCTCGCCGAGGAGCCGGGACAGCACCGAGGGAGGCAGCGCGGCGAGGATCCGGCGCCCGGTGACCGCGTGCTCGGCGCCGTCCGCGTCGCGGAAGGCGACCTCTCCGGACGCCGGGTCGATCGCGAGGACCTCCATCCCGGGCCGCAGCTCCGCGCCCGCCGCCCGCGCCGCGCCGGCGAGCGCCTCCGTCACCGCGCCCATGCCGCCGACCGGCACGTTCCAGTCGCCGGTGCCGTTGCCGATCACGTGGTAGAGCAGGCAGCGGTTCGCGAGCAGGGACGGGTCCGCCGGGTCGGCGAAGGTGCCGATCAGCGCGTCGGTCAGTACGATCCCGCGCACCGTGTCGTGGCGGAACAGCGCGTCCACCGACGCGCCGATCGGGCGCTCGAAGAACGTCCGCCACGCCTCGTCGTCGCCGACCGCCGCGCGCAGGGCGGCGCGGTCGGGCAGGGGCTCCAGCAGGGTCGGCGCGACCCGCCGCGCGACGTGCCCGGCCAGGCCGTAGAACCGCCGCCAGGCGGCGAAGTCGCGGCCGTCCCCGGTGACGGACGCGAACGACGCGGCGGTGCGGGCCTCGTCGGCGCCGTCCACCAGCACGCCCGAGTCGCCGGACGGCGTGTAGGAGGCGAACCGGCGCCGCCGCAGCTCGACCGGCAGCCCGAGATCCCGGACGATCTCCGCGGGCAGCAGGCTGACCAGGTACGAGTACCGCGACACCCGCGCGTCCACGCCGGGGAACGGCCGCGCCGACACCGCCAGCCCACCGAGGTGCGGGAGGCGTTCGAGCACGAGCACGCGCCGGCCCGCGCGCGCGAGGTAGGCGGCGGCGACGAGGCCGTTGTGGCCGCCGCCGGCGACGACGACGTCATAAGCGGGCACCGTGTTTCTAGCAGGCACCGTGTTTCTAGCAGGCACCGTGTTCTGGGCGGGCACCGTGGTCATCCCTTCAGAAGAGGGTCGGCGGTTCGGCCGGGACGGGCTCGGGGAGCGGTTCCAGTTCGGGGACGAGGGCGCGCACGTCGTCGTGGAAGCGGCGGGCCAGCGGCAGCGCCTCGGCGTTGTCGGGGGTGTGCACGAACACCGTCGGCGAGCGGCCCTCGCGCAGCCAGCCGGCGACCTTCTCCGCCCACGGCCGCCAGCCCTCGACCGTGCGGGACGTGTCGTCGCGGCCGAGGTAGCGGACCACCGGTCGGTCGGTCAGGGCGGGTGCCCGGCGCGGCACGCGCGGCTTCTTCGTCCACGCGTCCCGTTCGGCGTCGCTGGTCGGCGGGCTCCGGAACAGCACGGTCGTGTCGAACGGCACCCATTCCGCCCCGGACCCGGCGAGGACCCGCATGAGGTCGCGGGCGGCGCGGCCGTCCTCGAAGAAGGCCCGGTGCCGGACCTCGGCGGCGTACCGGTACGCGGGCGGCAGGCCGCGCAGGAACGCCGCCAGCGCGCCGAGGTCGTGCGGGCCGAACGCGCCGGGGAGCTGGATCCAGAGGGCGTGGACGCGGGGGCCGAGCGGCTCGATCGCGGCGAGGAACGCCCGCAGGTCCTCGCCGGGGTCCGCGAGCCGGCGCTCGTGCGTGATCGTCTTCGGCAGCTTGAGCAGGAAGCGGAAGTCCGGCTCGGTCTGCCGCGCCCAGGACTCCACCGTCGCCCGGGTCGGCGTCGCGTAGAACGTCGTGTTGCCCTCCACGGCGTTGCACCACGACGCGTAGGCGCGCAGGCGCTCGGCCGGAGCGAGCGGATGGGGCAGGAACCGGCCCTGCCACGGCGTGTGCGCCCACATCGCGCATCCCACATGAAGCCGCATGGACGCGACGTTAGCGGAGGCGGGGCACGGGCCGATCCGCTCGGTGGCCTCTCCTACCTGGGCGGCGTCGGCCGCATCGGATGACCGCACGGCACCCGGCCGCGAACGCGCGCCGTCCGGACGCCGCGCGTTCGCGGCGGGGTGTCGCGGCGCTTACGTTCCGATAACCCTCGTCCTCCTACCATCCGGCGAGTGGCCTGTAAGGCCGCCGGTGATCCGACCGGGACGAGGAGGTGGGCCGAGTGCTGCCGGATCCGGACGTGACCGTCGTCGTGGTCGCCCGCGGCGGCCCGCGCGGGCTCGACCGCGCCGTCCGCTCGGCGCTGGAGCAGTCGCTGCCGGGCGTCGAGGTCGTGATCGTGGACGAGGCGGGCGGCGCGCCCGGCGCGCGCGCGACGGCCCGGCTCGTCGCGGGGGCCCGGGACCGGGTGCGCGCGTTCGCGCTGCAGGAGCGGTCCGGCGGCGACGGCCGGGCCCGCAACCTCGGCCTGCGCTACGCGCGCGGCAGGTACGTGATGTTCCTCGACGCCGGCGACACCCTCGATCCGCACGCCTGCAAGACCATGGTGACCGCCGCGGCGCAGGCGGGCGCCGACCTCGTCGCGGGGCGCTCCGTCCGGGTGTCCCGCGACGGGGAGCGGACGGCGCACCCCCGCCTGTACCGGGAGCGGCGGCTCCATCCGTCGATCGCGGACGCGCCGGAGCTGCTGGACGACGCGACGGCCGCCGACAAGTGCTACCGGCGCGCGTTCCTGGAGCGGGAGGGCCTGCGGTTCGCCGGCGGCCTGCGGCACGCGGACCTGCTGTTCACGGCCGCCGCGTACGCCGCCGCCCGGCCGATCGCGGTGGTGCCCGACCGGGTCCACAACCGGTCCGCCGGCCGCAGGCACGTCGCGGGGACCGATCTCGGTGACTTCGCCGACCGGCTGGAGATCCACCGGCGGACCGGCGCCCTGCTCCGCGCGCGGGGCGCGGAGGCCCTCGCGCGCCGGGTGGAGGCCCGGTTCGCCGGCGAGGTGCTGCCGCGCCTCCTGCGCGAGCTGCGCGGCCGCGAGCCCGGGCACCGGGACGCGTTCGTCGAGCTGGCCCGCGGCTACCTCGCCGAGCTGGACGAGGCGCTCCTCGCCGACGCCGGGCGGATCCCGGCGATCGCCGCGCTCATGGTGCTGGAGGGCGACACCGCCGCCGCGATGGCCGCCGCCGACTACGCGCCGCGCGGCGCCGGACGGCCCGTCCTGGCGATCGAGCCCGTGGAGCGGGACGGCCGGGTCTACTGGCCGGGCGCCCACCTGGGCACCGCGTTCGGCCGCCGCGTCCTCGACATCACCGACCTCGGCATCGCGACCGCCCCGCTGGGCGCGCTGCGGCTCGGCGGCGAGGTCACCCGGATGCGCCGCGCCGGGCGGGCGCTGCGGGTGTCCGGCACGGTCGCCAACCCGCTCGGCCGCCTCGGGCGCGGGACGGACCTGGACGGCGTCCTGGAGATCCGCGACCGGCACCGGGACGGCCGGGCGTTCGCGGTCCCGGCGACCGTCCGGGCCCTCGACGGGCAGATCACCTGGGAGGCGGTGTTCGTCCCGGACGCGGTGATCCGGCCGACCGGCCTCGCCGACCGGACCTGGGGGCTGTGGCTGCGGCTCCGCGCGGGCGCGAGCACCGTCGAGGTCCGGCTGACCTCGGACGGCACCGCGCACCGGGGGCTGGTCCTGCCCGTCCGGCCCCGGCTGACCCGGGCCGCCGGCGACCGGCTGGAGGCCTACGTCGCCGAGACCGGCGAGCTCGCCCTGCGCGTCGCGGCCGCCGGATGGCCCGCGCGGGCGGCGCTGCCCGCGCTGCGCCGGGCCGGCCGCGCGCGGCTGCGCCCCTCGGCCCGCGACCGCACCGGACCACCGGGGGATCGGCCCGGGGATCCCGCTTCCGGCCCGCCGGCCCGCCCCGCCGTGCGATGATCACCAGGTGCGACGCGGTCGCGACCCCTGACTACAAGCGTGTAGATTTCGGGGACGCCGGACCGGGCGTGGGCCCGGTCCCTCCTGAACACGGGGGATCCCATGATCGACGCCTTCGGCGCACTGCCCGCGGCGGTGAACCCGCTCGACGCCGGGTCGCTGCTGGCGGCCTTCGGCGCCATCGGCATCGCCGTGGTGATGTTCGCCGAGACCGGGCTGCTGATCGGCTTCTTCCTGCCGGGCGACTCGCTGCTGTTCACCGCCGGCCTGCTGTGCACGGCGAGCTCGCACGGCGACACCCGGCTGTCGCTGCCGGCGGTGCTCGCCGCCGCCGCCTTCGGCGCCCTGGCCGGCGCCCAGACCGGCTTCATCATCGGCCGGCGGGGCGGGCGCGCGCTGCTCGCCCGCAGCCGCAACCGGCACCTGCTGGAAGGGGTGCAGCGGGCCGAGGAGTTCCTCGCCCGGTACGGGCACGGCAAGGCCATCGTGCTGGCCCGGTTCGTCCCGGTCGTCCGGACCGTCCTGAACCCGCTGGCGGGCGCCCTGGACGTGCCGACCAAGGTGTTCACGGTCTGGCAGATCGCCGGCGGGCTGGTGTGGAGCCTCGGCCTGGTGCTGGGCGGCTACCTGCTCGGCTCCTCGATCCCGAACGTGGACCACTACCTGCTCCCGGCCGTCGCGGTGATCGTCGCGGTGTCGCTCATCCCGGTCGCCCTCGAACTGCTCAAGGCGCGCCGCAAGAAGACCGGTGCCCGCGGGCAGGAGCCCGGGCACGCGGACGAGGTGCCGCCGCGCCGCCCGGCGGGCTCGCGCGGCGCGCACCGGCGGGTGAGGTGAGCGCCCCGCGCGCCGCACTGCGCGCCGTACCGAGGTCCGAGGGGCGGTCGGCGGCTCTCCCCAGGAGGCGCCCATGACCGGCGGACGCAGGGCGGCGGGCGCCCTGGAGTCGGAGATCATGAAGGTGCTGCAGCAGGCCGCCGAACCGCTGACCCCGGCCGGCGTGCGGCAGCGCCTCGACGGCGACCTCGCCTACACCACGGTCGTGACGATCCTGACCCGCATGCACGGCAAGGGCCTGCTGGTCCGCGGCAAGTCCGGCCGCGCCTTCCGGTACGCGCCGGTGAGCGACGAGCCCGGGATGGTCGCCCGGCGCATGCACCAGGCCCTGGACGGGCGGCCCGACCGCGCCGCCGTCCTCGCGCGGTTCGTCGAGTCCCTCTCCGACCAGGACGAGCGGCTGGTCCGCACGCTCCTCGGGAGCGGGTGAGCGGCATGGACCTGGACGGCCTGCTGCCCCTGGTGGTGCCCGCCGTGATGGCCCTCGCCGCGCGCCCCCTGTCGAGCCGGCTCCCGCCGCGCACCGCGACCTGGCTGCTCACCGCCACCGCCGTCGTGCTGGCGCTGGCCAGCACCGCGACCCTGGCCGTGCTGGCGCTGGGCGGGGCGCTGCGGCTGCCGGTGATCGCCGCGCTCGGCCACCTGTCCGAGCACGTCCTGCACCGTGACCCGCAGACCAGCCCGATCGCGGCGACGCTGGCGGGCCCGGCGCTGGCCGCGAGCGTGGCGGCGGGCGGCTACGCCGCGGTGCGGCGCGTCCGCGCCCTGCTGGCGGGCGCGCGGGCGGCCCGCGACCTGCCCGGCCGCGAGGTCGTCGCGGTCGTCGCGGACGACGCGGCGGACGCGTTCGCGCTCCCCGGCCGCCCCGGCCGCGTCGTCGTCTCCACCGGGATGCTGTCGATCCTGGACGAGGCGGAGCGGCGCGTCCTGCTCGCGCACGAGCACGCCCACCTGTCCGGGCGGCACCACGTCTTCCGCGCGCTGGTCCACGTCGCGGCGGCCGCGAACCCGATGCTGTGGCCGCTGCGCGGCGCCGTCACCTTCACGACCGAGCGCTGGGCGGACGAGCGGGCCGCGGCCGGGGCCGACCGCGAGCGGGCCGCCCGCGCGATCGGCAAGGCCGCCCTCGCGCACAACCGGCGGCCCGGCCTCGGGC